>JBGVTM010000136.1 GCA_041862535.1 Candidatus Neomarinimicrobiota bacterium
ATCACATAGACGGTATCCTCTTCGGCAGTGGCCCTGAGGGGTACCAGGTTACCCTCGTTCTTAACCAGGGTGACGGCCTTGGTGGCCATTTCACTGGCCAGGTGTTGGAATTCAGGATTGCCCACGACCCGGCGCGTATTATCAATGTTGGTGTACCGGTTCCTATGCAGGCCGGCCTTCTCCTTGAGTAGAAGCATCTTCAAGGCCGCCTCATCAATCCGTTCCCTGCTGATGAGTCCCTCCTGGACCGCCTTTTCCACGATATCGACTGCAAAACGGAAGTTGAAATTCTGGATGATAATATCACACCCAGCGTTGATGGCTTCAATAAGGGCATAAGCATCCGTGAAGTTCTCGGTCACGCCACCCATAGCCATGGCGTCGGTGATCACGGCGCCTTTAAAATCCAACTGGTTTCTCAGCACTTCTGTCGTCCAAAACCTGGAGAGGGTGGCGGGTGTACCAGCATGAGGCTGGTAATCAGGGGCCTGGATATGGGCGATCATGACCAGATCGATTCCATCCTTGATTGCTGCGATGAATGGCAGCAGCTCCACCGTCCATAGTCGGGTTGAGTCGCTGGGAATGATAGCCAGATTGGAATGTGAATCCGTTTCAGTATCGCCGTGGCCGGGAAAGTGTTTGGCCGTGCCCAGCATACCATTTTCCCGCATCCCACGGATGAAAGCCCTGGAGAATTCGATGACCATTGCTGGGTCTTCCCCATATGAGCGCACGTTGATGATGGGATTAGCGGGATTATTATTCACATCCACCACTGGCATGAGGTTCAGTTGGATCCCTACCGCGCGGCCTTCAATGGCAGTGATCCGTCCGGCCTGATAGGCATAGTCGGGGTTGCCGGTCGCACCCACTGCCATCAGCACCGGTAAAGGAGTGCCCCCAGGAAAGCGCTGATGCAGGCCCCGCTCAATGTCCGCGTCGAACAGGATTGGAACCTTGGACATCTTCTGCATCTGGTTCATTATTGTGAGCGACGTACCGACATCCCCATACCAGAGATGGATGCCACCGATGCCATCGGTCTGGATCAGCTCCACAATCTCCCGCCACTGCTCCGATTCCTCATTCAAGTACTGCATGTTCATATAATAAAGCATCATCTGGGCGATTTTCTCCCGTTGGGTAAGCTTCCGAAGGGTCGCCCGTGCCCAGGCCCCTTCACCACCCATCACCGCTAGCCCGGCGCAGCCGGAGAATAGCAGAATGCCAGATAGAAAAAGCGCAAACTTGCTGTTGAGAGAGATTCGTCGCATGTACCCACCTGTTTAGTTACTTATCGATTTCAGCAAATTTAAAAAATGTGAGCTGGGAAGCACGAGAAACAGTGGAGTACCCCAATTATTTCACTGATCCGACTCACTTCAACTACCTGGTACAAATCAGCTTTTCCGCCCAATTAGTGCCTTATAGCTTTCGTGTGCCTAAATTCACACACTTGGTTTCGTCCGTGTGATATCCTTCATCGCCAAAGGTGCATAGATGACCGGGAACAAAGCCAACCGATCCAATCAGGCTTCTCCCTTCGTAGAGCCACACCGGATTCTGGTCACAGGGGGCGCCGGCTTTTTAGGTTCACATCTGTGCCGCCAGCTCATTAAACAAGGCCAAGAGGTGCTTTGCCTGGATAATTTTTTTACCGGTCACAAGCGAAACATTCAGGATTTACTTGACCACCCCAACTTTGAACTCGTCCGACATGACATCGTCAATCCTATTTTCCTTGAGGTCGACCAGATCTATAACCTGGCCTGTCCCGCCAGCCCGGTACATTATCAATACAATCCCGTCAAGACCATCAAGACCTCGGTGATGGGAACCATCAATATGCTGGGACTGGCCAAGCGGGTCAAGGCCCGGGTGCTCCAGGCCTCCACCAGCGAGGTCTACGGCGACCCACAGGTCCATCCGCAGCCGGAGTCTTACTGGGGGCATGTAAATCCCATCGGCCGGCGTTCGTGCTATGATGAGGGCAAGCGCTGCGCCGAGACCCTCTGTTTTGATTATCACCGGCAAAACCAGGTCGAAATCAAAGTAGCCCGGATATTTAATACCTATGGCCCCAATATGGATCTTAATGATGGACGGGTTATCAGTAATTTCATCATGCAGGCCCTGCAAAATAAGCCCCTGACGGTCTACGGTGACGGCAACCAGACCCGGAGCTTCTGTTATGTGGACGATATGGTACGGGGCCTGATCGCCCTTATGGACAGTCCGCCTGGGTTTACCGGCCCGGTGAACCTGGGCAATTCCCACGAACTGACGGTACTGGAACTCGCCGAAAAGATTATCGCCAAGACTGGTTCCTCGTCCGCCATTGACTACTACCCCCGCCCCACCGACGATCCCGAGCAGCGTCAACCGGACATCGAACTAGCCCGCAAAAGTCTAAATTGGGAGCCAAGTGTATCATTAGACGACGGACTTGAAAAAACCATTGCTTATTTCAGATCATTGCTCGACTATCCGCTGCAAGCGTAATTCTGTTGGTAGCAGCCAGCAGTGGGCTGAAAGCCTAGCTGATACCATAAAAACTCAAGGCCGGGACAAGTAACCCTGAGCCGGTGATGCGCATCGGTATCAGCCATAGAGAAGCTGTCGCTGGGGACTATCAAGTCCCCAGGGGCAAGTGGGTCCCAAATACAAATTTATATCTGCAAAGGACCCGGGTATCCTCCACAGGACTCCAGTTAGGGACATGCTCCTGTCAGCGGCTGGATGCCTGGGCTATGTAAGCTAAGCTCGTCATGACCAGGCTGCCTGGCTGGTCCCGCCTTTTCAAATCCTAAGACTGAGTCCAGCATGTTTTGCGCAAATTTATTCTTGCTTCTAGACCATTGATTTATGAATTTGAACCTATCTTTTCTCCAGAAAGAGGGAACCTACTTTCATCTGATGAGTATGACGGGCTGATAGAACTAATTTCCTTTCGTACTAAATGCTTAAAAATAATTCATTTATCCGCCGCAACTGGCGTGTTATCGTCGCCCTTGTCACCTACCTCATCGACTCCTTAGCTATATTTACCTGCGGAACCACCACCTGGTATCTGCTGTCTCGCTTTTACCCGGGTCCCGTCACAAAACCCACTGCAGCCCTTCTGCTGGTCATCTCCTTCTGGGCGATCCTATCCTTCTTTGCCCTCGTAATCGGGCTCTACCGCCAACTATACCCACTCAATTCCAGCTCCCACTACTTATTAGCGGCCAAATCGTACGTCTACGCTGTAGCCTTCATCCTGATATCATTCTATTTTTTGCATTTAGTTAACATTCCCAGAAGTTTTATTCTCCTATGCCTCGTGCTGATACCCATTCACTTTATCATTGGCCGCGGTCTGCTCACGCTCCTCCACCAAGTCTTCCAGCATATCGGACTCGGGATCCATAATGTGCTTCTCTTGTTAGATGGCAAAACGACCGACAGTATCCCGCGACAGCTGATAAGGCTGCCCAGTTTAGGTTATAACATACGGGGACTTCTAGTCAATTCAAAGGAGAGCCGTATCAAGAATGGCCATTTCCTTGGGAAAGAAGTACCAATTTATACCCTGTCTCAAATTGACAATATTATCCCCCGAGAGGAGATCGACCGAATCTTCATCCCATCAACCAGCTTCGTCGTCAACGGTTTCCACGATATCATTGAAAAATGCAAGCATCATCAGATTAAGCTCAAAGTTGTATCACCTGAAGCGAGCAGTTTATTGCGAATGGCAAGGGTCCACGACCTGGCAGGAATAACCCTCTACACCACACCCCGATGGAGAATAGAATTGGCAAAGCGGGTTATAAAAAGAATCTTCGATGTAATCGGGGCCACGATACTCATTCTAATGCTTTCACCAGTCTTTCTCCTAACCAGCATAGCTATATTCATTGAGTCCGGCTGGCCGATCTATTATACCCAAAGGCGCGCATCCGTCAAAGGCGGCAAAGAATTTAAGTTTATTAAATTTAGAAGCATGATCCATGGCGCTGAAAAGATCAGGGAGTACCTCTCAGATCTGAATGAAGCCAGCGGCGCCCTTTTTAAAATGAAAAACGATCCCCGCATGACCAAGGTGGGGCGCTTTATCCGAAAGTTCAGCATCGATGAACTGCCGCAACTTTTCAATGTATTGATTGGTGACATGAGTCTGGTTGGCCCTCGACCGCTGCCGATCGAGGATTTTGAGAAGGTGAAGGTGGAAAATGATTTCTGGGAGGCCATTAGCGATCGAGCCAAGGCAAAGCCTGGAATAACCGGCCTGTGGCAAATCTCAGGCCGCAGCGATCTCAGTTTTAATGAAATGGTCCTGCTGGACCTTTATTATGTCGAACACCAGTCGCTCATCTTCGACCTGGAAATCCTATTTGAGACCATACCGGCCGTACTCTTCAGTAGGGGGGCCTACTAACCCTTACTCCCAAGGCCCTACCTCTACCTCGCTACCAGGTTAAAACAAAGCCTTGAGGCACACATTCATTAAAATGGGGCACTAGCCTATAAATGCGCCAGTATGTGTGGGGCATCACAGTAAAGATGGTTTGAACTTCGTTAAGATAGACCATGATCATTCGCTCATCCATCCGTTTGCATATCAGTAGTGACCAGATCGGAAAAGGCACCATTTGCTAAAGCAAATGCAATATCAGATTTTATTATTTAAATTAATTTGTTATAAAATTATGAATCGGTCAGTAAGCATGGGAGCCGCTCAGTGACGGTTATCAATCATCACTTGAAACGTGCGGCGCAAGTCATGCGGACAGAGAAAGAAACGAACATTTTACCACTTAAACTTTACCCTTCTAGGTACCGAAGGTGGTTTTTCTAAATAAGTAGGCGATTTCAGTGCCTAAGAAACTATTCGAGGTAACGTAAATGAAAATAGCAATCATCGGCACCGGGTACGTTGGTCTGGTTACCGGCGCCTGCTTTGCCCACATGGGTAACACTGTTATCTGCGCTGATATCGACCGTAAAAAAATTGACCTGCTCAAATACGGCCAGATCCCCATTTATGAGCCGGGGCTGAAGGAGCTGGTAGAAAGCAATCTGAAGGAAGGGCGGCTGGCTTTCAAAACCAGTATCGCCGAGGCTGTAAAAACCAGCGAATTCATCTTTGTTGCTGTCGGTACACCCAAGGACCGCGATGGAAGTGCGGACTTAAATCAAGTATTGGAAGTTGCCCGGAGTATCGGGCAGACGTTGGATGGGCATCGCATTATTATCACCAAATCAACCGTACCGGTCGGTACTACGCACAAGGTCAAAGAGATTATCAACGAGGTTTTGAGACAAAGGGGCCTGGATCTAACATTTAACGTCGTATCAAATCCCGAGTTCTTAAAGGAAGGTCGAGCGGTTTCCGATTTCTTGAGCCCGGACCGCATCATCATTGGCACCGACTGCACCGAAGCCAAAGAGCGTATGCAAGCCTTGTACGATCCCTTCTGCCGCACCGACGAAAACCGAATCATCTTTATGGATATTGTCTCCGCCGAACTCACCAAATACGCCGCCAATGCTATGCTGGCAACCCGGATTTCCTTTATGAACGAAATTGCCGCCATCTGCGAGGCCACAGGTGCCAACGTCGACCACATCCGGGTTGGCATCGGCAGTGACAATCGCATCGGCCGCCGCTTTCTGTTCCCCGGCGTCGGCTATGGCGGATCATGTTTCCCTAAAGACGTTCGCGCCCTTATCGGCACCGCTGAAGAGCTGGGAATTCAGCCTCGAATACTGACCGCTGTCGATGAGGTGAACACGATCCAGCGGCAATATCTGGTCAACAAAATCAGCAACTATTATGGCCAGAGCGGCCTGGCGGGCAAGACCTTCGCCGTCTGGGGCTTATCCTTCAAGCCCGAAACTGACGACGTCCGGGAATCTCCGGCAGCCGACATCATAGCTGGGCTCTTAAAGGCTGGTGCCAAGGTTGTAGCCTATGACCCGGTTGCCGAGGAGTCCTTTCGCCGTACTTACAATCTTCCGATCCAGTACTCTCAGGGGATGTATGAGTGCCTCGAAGGTGCCGATGCCCTGGTTTTGATTACTGAATGGCACCAGTTTCGCCGCCCTGATTTCGCCCGTATGCGGCAGGCACTAGCCCAGCCGGTTATCTTCGATGGCCGTAACCAATACGAACTGGACTACCTCCGGGAACGCGGCTTTACCTACATCTCCATCGGCCGCAAATCCGCCAGCCCGGATCAATCAACTACCTGAGGGTGATCGCCCAACCTCTTTGCATTAGTTGCCCACACTACATGATCATGTCATTTCTGAAGACCCAGGGAACCTGAAACCAAGAGCACTTTACATATCCACCGCGAAGAGCGCTCTTCTTATTCATGACACTTTCAAGCAAAATAAGGTCATAATGACTAGAATAATAATCTCTGTTTTGACCCTTGCCTTAATCACCAGCCTCTGGGGACAAAAGGCCTCCAGCCTCTCAGGGCGCAATATCTCGATCGCCCCCATCGCCTTTGGCATACATAAAACTATGGCTGGAACCTGGCATCCGGAGAAACAGCCGGTATCGTTTGCAGGATGGGGGATTCAAGGAGAGACGACTTATGGCCGCTGGCACCTATTCGCCGAGTTTATCAATATGCGTTTTTTTGGCCTCGGCAACATTCCAAACCGATTTTCCCCGGAGCAGGGTTTCAGCTGGCAGCAGCATGCCACCGACACCCAGAAGGAATTTGATACCGACTACAGCAACTTCAAGCTGACCTATCAAGTCGAAGGTCTCTCTGCATTTGTAGGCAAGTTCTCGCCCAAGTGGGGGCCGGCGCTTCATTCCATCGTTATCTCACAAAAAGCTCCCACCTACCCTCAGTTCGGCTTCGAATGGCAGCCGAACAGGCGGCTTCGATTTACTTACACTCACGCCGATCTATTCAGTGGAATCGAAGATACCCTGCAAACCCAGTCTGCCGGACTGCTGGGAGAACGAGTTGTCCACCTGAAGCGTTATCTGGCCAC
>JBGVTM010000137.1 GCA_041862535.1 Candidatus Neomarinimicrobiota bacterium
CTACGGTCAGCGTACCGACGGTTGAAAAAATGCGGCCCGCAGGACTGCAGGGATTGATAGCTTGGGCAGCAGCTTGCCTAATCGTCATTGTGATCGCCACAGGTCTGGTAACCCGGAATCTGAAGCGCTCTGCCCCACTTAGCCAGCCCGCAAGGCGCTTTATCATTCGTCCGGAGACAGATCTTTCACAAGACGCCTTGTGGCAGCATGCCCTGGCGCTGTCGCCTGATGGCAGACGCCTGGCTTACGTATAAGAGGGTAGCGACGCAAGGAGGAAAATCTATTTGCGCGAGCTGGATGAATTCGAAGCAAAGCCGTTACCGGGCACTGAAGGCGCGATTAGCCCGTTCTTTTCGCCCGACGGCGAGTGGATAGGATATGCAGATCACCACCAAAGGAAGCTCAAAAAAGTATCCTTAAAGGGCGGGCAGCCTATTGTCCTGTGCGATAGCGTCCAATTCCGCGGTGGAAGCTGGGGGACTGATGACACCATAATTTTCATGCCTGCCGCAGCCACACCCACAGAGAGCGGCCTCTGGCGCATTTCTACCTCTGGAGAGGGATTGGAGCAATTAACCATTCCAGACCCAGACCAAGGCGAGTGGGGGCATGGTTGGCCGCAAATTCTGCCAGGCGGTAAGGCGGTGCTCTTTACCAATGTGCGCGGAGGACTTGGTGAGAATCAGATCGAGGTATACTTGCTGGAGACGGGCAAAAGGCACGTATTATTCACAGGTGGAACTTACGCGCGATACGTGCCCACCGGGCACATTGTTTATGCTCGTAAAAATATTCTGTATGCAGTACGGTTTGATGTCGAACGGCTCAAGGTGGTTGGCTCCGGCGTTCCGGTCGTCCTGGATGTTATAACCTCGGAAGGGCGGAGCTGGTCGGCGCAGTTTGCCATTTCCCCGAATGGTTCGCTCACCTATATCCCAGTCGTCACGCGCAGCACTGAGCTAACGCCGGTCTGGGTGGATAGATTAGGGTGGGTTGAATCCTTACCGGCGGCGACACCACGCAACTATGGCATTGTCACGATTTCCCCCGATGGGACGCGGCTGGCCTTTGATATCCAAGATGGTGACAACTGGGACGTTTGGATATACGACCTGACTCGGCATACACTAAATCCACTTACGTCCGATGGAATTAGCGATTCCCCAATTTGGACACCGGACGGCAAGTGGGTGGTATTCCGATCAAACCAAGCTGGAAAGTTTCAACTGTTCAGGCAAAGCGTGACCGGCAGCGGCAAACCGGAATTGCTTGCAACGTTTGAAGAAATTTGGGTGTGGCCCACGTGCTGCTCTCCTGATGGTAAGGAATTGCTCCTTATCACGACTAACCCCAAACGTCCAAGGTTCGATAATGATATCTCGGTGGTCCCGTTCGAAAAGCAGAGTGAAAAGCCTCATCTTCGGCCCTTCATCCAGCGAAATAATAATCAAAGACTGGGTGTCTGGTCCCCTGATGGCCGGTGGGTTGTTTACAGTTCGGATGAGACCGGCCGTTGGGAGGTCTACGTGGAGCCATATCCAGGCCCAGGCCCAAAGGTCATGATTTCGACCGAAGGTGGTTACGAACCCGCATGGTCACGGGATGGCAAAGAATTATTCTATCGTAGTGGTCGTGGTAGTCCCAAGATGGTAGCCGCGACTATTGAGACCGAGCCGGAGTTCAGGGTGATCGAGTATAAGGAATTGTTCGAAGCTATAAACTTTCGACATTATGACGTCGCACCTGATAAGCGGTTCCTGATAATTCAAGAATCCCAAGAACCCACACCTCTCGGGATCAACGTCGTGCTGAATTGGTTTGACGAGTTGAAGCGGCTCGTGCCAAGAGGGAAAGAGTGACGACAGATTGACTGAGCCCTAAAATTGTACTGGCTACTCTGAGGACAATTATCGATTCGACTACTTCGACTTGACCTGGCCTGAGCTCCCTTGCGCAATCATCGGCGTTTCAAAAAGCTCATAGAGGAAGGCAAATAGGAGCGGATAAATCCCAGAGAATGATGTCACGGAGCCACAATCAAAAGCCATTTTCAAAATGG
>JBGVTM010000138.1 GCA_041862535.1 Candidatus Neomarinimicrobiota bacterium
TCGGTGGCTGTGCGCACTACCATGTCAAACTTGCCGTCAAACTTTCTTTCCGGCGGCAGCTCCCGTACCGGTGTGGAACAGGCGGTCTGCAGCTTGGGCATCCCCTCCACCTCCACCATGCACATGCGGCAGCTGCCCACAACCGAGAGGGCTGGATGGTAGCAGTAGTGGGGAATCTCGATGCCGGCCCTCAGGGCGGCATCGAGCACCATGGTGCCATCGGGAACTTCCAGCTCGTGTTCGTCTATTTTAAGCAGGGGCATCAGGCTGCCGCCTCTTTCGGTAAATAGGCTTCGAACTCATCCCTAAATTTTTCCAGGAAAGACCTCATCGGCCAGGCTACCGCTTCCCCGAAGGGGCAAATGGTTTTACCGAAACTAACCTTAGAGAAGTCCACGAGCCCGCCGATATTGTCGGAAATCTCCAGCATCAGGTCGATATCTTCTCGTCTTCCACGACCCTGGGTGAATCGGGAAAGGATCTTGGTCAGCCAGGCGGTGCCCTCCCGGCAGGGGGTGCACTGGCCGCATGACTCATGAGCATAAAAGCGGGCGAGGTTGTAGCAGGCCTGCACCATGTCGGTGGTTTCATCCATCACAATGATCCCCGCCGAGCCCAACATGCTCCCGGCCGCCTTCACTGATGGGAAATCCATCTTCAGATCCTCAATCTCATCTGCGGTAAGGACCGGAGCAGAACTACCACCAGGAATGACAGCTTTCAGCCGTCTGCCCTCCGGGGTGCCACCGGCTTGGCCGAAGATAAGTTTCCTGAGCCTGGTGCCCATGGGTGCCTCGTAGACTCCCGGCTTCTTCACGTGACCACTCAAGCAATAGAGCTTGGGACCCGGGCTGTCTGGACTGGCGCCGATGTTGCGAAACCATTCAGCCCCGTTGTTGATGATATGGGGCAGGTTAGACAAGGTCTCCACGTTATTGACCACCGTGGGGCAGCGCAGATAGCCTTCAATGGCCGGGAAGGGCGGTTTGATCCGGGGCCAACCGCGCTTGCCCTCCAGCGACTCGATGAGACCCATCTCCTCCCCGCAGATGTAAGCTCCAGCACCCCTGTGTACGAGAATGTCAAGGTCGTACTTACTGCCAAAAATGCCTTTACCCAATAGCCCGCTCATACTGCACTCTTCCAGGGCCGTTTCCAACAGCGCAGCTTCTTTGATAAACTCGCCGCGGATATAAATGAAGGCCAAGTGACAGTCAATCGCCTTACATGCGATGATCATTCCCTCGATCATCTGGTGCGGGTTATGGGTAATCAGCAGCCGGTCCTTGAAGGTTCCCGGCTCACTTTCATCGGCATTGCAAATTAAATACTTAGGCCACTTGGAGTCCCTGGGCACAAAGCCCCATTTCACGCCTGCTGGAAAGCCGGCACCACCGCGACCCTGAAGGTTCGAATCCTTCACAACCTGGATAATCTCATCCTTACTCATATCCAGGACTGCCTTGCGAGCTGCCCTGTAGCCTTCGTGGGTTAAATAATATTCGAGGGTAGATGAACCGGGCTGGCCGGCATGCTTGATCAGGATGGGCTGGTACTCACTCACGGCAGTTTGTCCAGTATCCGGTTCAGCTTCTCCGGGGACACTCTCTCGTAATAGTCGTCATTGATCTGTATGACGGGAGCCGTGCCGCAAGAACCCAGGCACTCTACCTTGAGAAGGGTGAACCGGCCGTTCTCCGTCGTCTCTCCTACCTTGATCCGGTACTTGCGCGAAAGGTGATCCACGATCTTGTCAGCCCCGGCCAGGCTGCAGGAAAGGGTATGGCATACTTGAAGCAGATATTTCCCCCTGGGCTGGGTATGAAACATGGTATAAAAGGAGACTGTGTCCATCAGGGATGCCGGGGTGATATCCAGCATCTCCGCCAGGGCTTCAATGGTTTCCGGGGATAGATAGCCCTCCTGTTCCTGGGCCAGATGCAGAGCTGGCAGAGCAACCGACAGCTTGTCCGGATATATCTTCAGCAGGGCGTTGAATCGTTTCTGCCGGTCACCTGTAAAGGCAAAACTCACCGATCCAGCTCCCCGGCAATGACATTCAGACTGCCCAGAATCGCTACCGCATCCGACACCATCATGTTCTCCATCATTTTGGGGAAGGCGGAGTAGTTGACCAATGATGGGGGGCGGGTCCGAACCCGATAGGGCTCGCGTCTGCCGTCACTGACAATGAAGTAGCCCAGCTCGCCGTTAGGGCTTTCCGTAGGGATATAGGCTTCACCCACTGGTGGCGTAAAGCCCTGGTTCTCCATGGTAACCATAAAATGGTGAATGAGCCCTTCGATAGAATTGAACACCTCTGGCCGTGGCGGAAGAATATACTTGGATTCCGCATCCACGTTCACAGGACCTGCGGGCAGCTTCTCCAGAACCTGACGGCAGATCTTCAGACTTTCCCGCATCTCGTACATGCGCATGAGGTAACGGTCGTAAACGTCGCCATTCTGGCCAATGATGACATCGAAATCGAAGTCTTCATATGAAGAATAGGGTTCCTTCACGCGCAGGTCGTAGTCCACTCCCGCAGCCCGGGCGATCGGTCCTGTCAGGCCATAGGAGATGGCATCATCATGGCTGATGGGGCCGATATTTCTCGTCCGGTCCAGCCAGATGCGGTTGTGGGTCAGGAGGCCGTCAATTTCATTGATGGTGTCAGGCACCTTATCCAGTAGGTCACCGGCCGCGGGCATGAAAGTATCCGGGAGATCCCGCATAAGCCCTCCTACACGAGTGTAGCTGGTGGTAAGGCGGGCGCCACAAACCATCTCGAACAGATCATAAATCCGCTCCCGCAGGCGGAAGCCATACAGAAAAACCGTGAAGGCCCCGATATCCACCGCCTGCATGCCAATCTGGACAAGGTGATCAGCGATACGGGACAACTCACACATGAACACCCGGATATACTGGGCTCGCTTGGGCACCTCGATACCCAGCAATTTTTCCGCCGACAAGGCGAAGGCCACATTGTTGCACATGGGCGAGATATAGTTCATCCGGTCAGTGACGGTGATGTACTGATTGAAGTCCAGATGTTCAGCCAGTTTCTCAAATCCACAGTGCAGGAAGCCAATTTCCGGCGCGACGTTAGTGACCACTTCGCCATCCAGTTCCATAACCACCCGCAGTGTCCCGTGGGTGGCCGGGTGCGACGGTCCAAAATTCAGGACCATGGTCTCGGTACTCAGGGATTTGGCTTCCAGGTTCATTCGGAGCTCTTCTCCTCTGTCCACTTGCTGCCAATGCTCCGCTTCACGACCCGGAAATTGCTCCGCTCCCCACGCCCCTGCAGCGGGTAGTCCTTGCGAAGAGGATGGTACTGAAAGTAATCGGGATTCATGATGCGGATTAGATTCGGGTGGCCAGTGAATTCGATGCCAAACAGGTCATAAACTTCGCGTTCCAGCCAGTTGGCTGTCTTCCACAAGGGATAGGCGGATGGCAGTCGAGGATCTTCCTCATCGACCCAGGCGCGGACCACAATCCGCCTGGACTCGTACTGGTTGAGCAAATGATAGACCACCGAAAACCTGGCATGCCCGCCTATCTCTAGATGATCCACGGCTGTGATGTCCGCCAGAAAGTTGAAGGCGAACCTGGGGTCGGTTTTCAAGGTCCTCAATAGATCGAGAACTTTCTCACCGCGAATATGGATGGTCAGCATCGCCCGGAATTCAGTGATCTCAAAGAAGGCCTCAGGGAATTTATCCTTGAGGAAAACAGCCAACTGATCCTTGTGTAGCATCGACTTAGGTGGAGGCTTCTTCGAGGGGCTGTTTATAGTGGCTTAAGGAATCCCGCTCAATCAGCTTCTGAATCAGGATGAGTCCATCAAGGATTGCCTCCGGCCGCGGTGGACAGCCGGGAAGATACACGTCAACCGGGATGAAGTTGTCAATTCCCTGGATCACGCTGTAGGTATCGAATATCCCGCCGCTGGACGCGCAGGCTCCCATGGAGATCACCCATTTGGGTTCCGGCATCTGTTCGTAGATACGGGTCAGTACGGGCATCATCTTGATGGGGACCCGCCCCGCGACAATAAGCAGATCCGACTGCCGCGGCGAAAATCGAATGGCTTCAGCGCCAAAGCGGGCTATATCATGGCGGGAAGTCAGCACTGACATGAGCTCAATCCCGCAACAGGCGGTCCCAAAAGGCATGGGCCAGAGGGAATTTTCCCGCGCCCAATTGGCAAAGATGTCAACCTTGGTGGTAAACCAGTTGCCTATTCCACCTTGACCTACTCCCATTCAAACACTCCTTTCCGCCACACGTATACATAGCCAAAGAGCAATACGCCCAGAAAGAACAACATCTCGTATAGAATAAACGGGCTACGGGCAATGAAATCTTTGAAAATCACTGCCCAGGGATACAGAAATACAAGCTCGATATCAAAGACGATAAAAATCAGCCCCACGACGAAATAGCGAACGCTGATGCGCGTGTGTGTTGGAGCTAATGGGTCGACTCCCGATTCGTAGGGCATTAGCTTCACCTTATCTTTCACCCGGGGTCCGACGATATGTGTGAGCACTAACATGAGCACGGCAAATCCCGCTGCCAGGACAAACACAAACAATACTGGTAGATAGTCGCTGATCATGGCCGTTGGTCAGATACTAGTCCTGCGATTATGAACCCTCTCTATGCATACGCTTAAGGCGCTCCTCCCGTCGCTTCCGGGCCTCCCGGTAACGGCGCTTTTCCTCCTCCGTGCCGGGGACTACCTTCGGCACAGCTGTGGGCCGACTCTTATCGTCCAAGGCTACAAACGTGAGATAGGCCGAGCTGGTGTGACGCTTTTCTCCTGTGAGGGGATTCTCAGCCTCAATCCTGACACCCACTTCCATTGAGGTACGGTCCGCGTAATTCACTGAGGCCTTGAGGATCATTAGTTCCCCCACCTTAACGGGGTGATGAAAGCTTAAATGCTCTACCGAAGCCGTTACAACTACTTTGCGACAATGCCGCATGGCTGCCATAGCCGCACACATATCCATCAAGTGCATGACGTGCCCACCCAAGACGCTCCCGAGCACATTGGCATCATTTGGCAGGACCATCTCGTTCATGACCACCTGAGAATCAGCGACGGACCGCTCAGGAGAATCTGGTAGGGTTGATATTGTGGTGGGTGCAACCATGTTCACCAAGAACAGTAGATCCAGGGCCTCACATAGTCGGGCTATGAAATTCCAAAGAAGACCGCACCAGTTTCATCAGCGGGGTCCAGTAAACGCCGAAGAGCAGCACCGGTATCATTAACGCTAGGATGGTTCCGGTCAGTGCTGGATGGTCGGCAATGGTCTCACCTGTCGGCTCGGCATCGAGAAACATTACCCTTAGTATGCGTATGTAATAATACAATGAGATGACCGAATTCACCACTCCCAAAATCACCAGCCACCAAAACTGATTAGCCTCAATCAGCACCGAGAAGAGATACACTTTGCCAACAAAACCGGCTGTTGGAGGCAGGCCCGTGAGGCTGAAGAGGAAAACGCCCATAGCAACGGCTATCGCCGGCGCCTGGAAGCCTAAGCCTTTCCACTCATCAATTTCGTTAAAACCGTACTGGTTATGGATAAAGATGGCCACCAGGAAGGCCCCCAGGTTCATGAAAAGATACACTGCCAAATAGAACATAATGGCACCGAGGGCTTGCGCATTCAGGATGGTGGCGGCCATGAGCATGTAGCCGGCATGAGCAATGCTGGAGTAGGCCAGCATCCGTTTGACGCTGCTCTGCTGGATAGCGATAACGTTGCCTACCGTCATGGTGGCAGCAGAAAAGATTGCGATTAAGGTGCCAAAGGGCAGACCCTCCACCGGAAGCCAACTGCCCAGGTTCAGATCAGGGCTAGCGCCAAAGGCGATGCCCAGAATCCTCAGCGCCAGGGCAAAACCGGCGGCTTTGGGTGCGACCGATAGGTAAGCGGTAATGGTGGTCGGCGCACCCTGATAGACATCCGGTGTCCAGAAGTGGAAAGGCACCATGGCAATCTTGTAGCCGAAGCCTGTCAGGACCAGCAGCAGAGCGATGCTAAGTGTAAGGTGAGCCTGCTCTGGCACACCGGATAAGGCCGCTTGAACATCGAAGACGTTGGTGGACCCGGCAATCCCGAACAACAGGCTTAGCCCATACAGCATGACGCCAGAGGAAAGGGCACCATAGATTACATATTTAAGGGAAGATTCACTGGAAAGCTGGTCCTTTTTGAGGAAACCGGCCAGAATAAAAGAGCCAATGCTCACGATCTCAAGGGACAGATAGACAATAATCAAGTCCAAGGCCGAGGCCATGAGGAACATGCCAAAGACCACCACCAGCAAGAAGAGGTAATACTCGTGCCGGGGATTCTCATCCAACTCTCTAGTATACGGCGAGACGAGGTAGATGACCGCAGTCGCCACCAGGAAAATCCATTTGAAGAACCGGCTGTAGGGATCTATAGCCAGGGCACCGTAGAAAATGGCCTCGCTGGGGGACTTCTGCAGGATCAGGAATGTACCCGCGATGAATAGGGCCACCAGGCTGAGCAGCCAGACGATCCGGTTACGGTTCCGCCCTTTGATAAAGACATCCAACAAGATGATCACCACTACCGAGGCGGTGAGGATCAGCTCGGGCAAAAAGTAGCTCAGGCTTTGGATATTAGGCACGTCGGTCCGCCGTAGGCTTTAGGTACCTGCCCACCTGTCGGCTGCGCTCATTGGATCGCTACCTGCGAGATCAGGTTCACCAGATCAATGAGGCGATCCATGGTGGCGGTCATGATATCCAGGGCCGGCCGCGGATAAATCCCCAGGAAGAGAACGATCACCGCCAGGGGTGCCATGAAGCCGATTTCACGACCGGACATATCGTTCAGCCCAGCCCACTTCTCATTCAGCGGCCCCAGGAACATCCGCTGGAAAGCCCGCAGGAAATAGGTGGCGTTCAGCAGAATCCCTACGGTACCGATAATAGTGAGCGTCCGGAAGGCGGTGAAACCACCGATAAAGCACATGGCCTCGCTAATGAAAGCAGACAGAGCCGGCAATCCTAACCCGGCAAAGAATGCCAGGGCGACGAAACCGGAATAAACGGGCAGATTTGTTGCCAGGCCGCCGAAGGCCAGCCGACCCCTGAGAGTCTTGTCATGGTAATCCCGGGGATAGACGATGTAGCGGTGGTGGGCTCGATCATAAATCACCCCTACCAAGAGGAAGAGCATGGCCGTAATGGTACCGTGGTTGAACATCTGCAGGACGGCTCCGTTCATGCCGGCTTGAGCACCGCCGCGACTGCTACTCACCACCGCCGCCATACCCAGCAGCACCATACCCATATGACTGATAGAGGAGTAAGCCACCATCCGCTTCAGGTCTACCTGGGCAATGGCATTGGCGGCCCCCCAGATAATATTGATGACCGCCAATACCGCCAAGAGGGTGGCGAATGCGACGGTTTCAGCCGGCAGCAAGGGGTAGCTGATCCGCAGCAGGCCGTAGGTCCCCATCTTCAGCAGCACCCCGGCCAGAATGACCGATACAGCTGTCGGCGCTTCCACATGGGCCAGGGGTAGCCAGGTGTGGAAGGGAAAGATAGGAACCTTGATAGCGAAGCCGATAAATAACGCAATCCAGATCAGCCACTTAATATCCAGGCCCCACAGCTGCACGTCTATCTTGGGAGCCTCCTGAATGAGGGTCAGGAGGTTGAAGGTGTGTGGCTCGGTGTAGAAGTAAAAGGCCAGCATGGACAGGAGTATGAGCACCGATCCAAAAAGAGTGTATAAAAAGAACTTGATGGCTGCATACTGCCGTTGGGGACCGCCCCACATACCAATCAGGAAATACATGGGAAGCAGCATGACTTCCCAGAAAACGTAGAACAGGAAAAAGTCAAGCGCTACGAACACGCCCATCATGCCAGCATCCAGCAGGAGGAAAAGGCTGAAGTACCCCCGGGGGCTTTTGTCGATATTCCAGCTGGCGATGAGCGAGACGAAGGAAAGGAGCGCCGTCAGGAAAACCATAGGCATGGAGAGACCATCCACTCCGACGTGGTAGTTGATGTTGAAGGCCGGTATCCAGGCAGTCTTCACGGCGAATTGGAGCGTGTCACTGGAGCGGTCAAAGGCGGCGAAGAGCCAGATGGCCAACAGAACCTGTATCCCGGCAAAGCCGGCCGCAATCCATTTGATCCGCGCCACGTGCTTCCTAGGCACAAACAGCGATACTATCGCCCCCAGCACAGGCACAAACACAAGCAAGGTCAGAATGTAGGCATCCATTTCATCAAGCTTCTCAATTAGTGCTTATACCATATATTTGCCATACAGATTGAAAGTGTTACGTCAGATGCTCAGTGTCACCAGGAACGCGATGATTGCACCGGCCAGGGCCCACATGAGGTAATGTTGAACCCGCCCGGTCTGGAGTTTGCGACCCATAGCCCCCAGTCCGCTGGTAAGGCGACCAAAGCCGTCGATCACGATCTGATCCAGCCAGTTATAATCCAGCCAGCTGGTGGCGTTTCCGGCCCGGATAGTATTGCGGCCCCAGCTATCGATAAACCATTGGTCCCACAGGTCCCAGTCGAGCCAGGCAACCCCTTCCGTGAGCCAGAAGAAGGGCCGATAAAAAAGAGCATCGTAAATCTCATCGAAGTAGAACTTGTAGAATGACAACTGATAGGCCCCTACGCGCCGCAGCTTTTCCGCCCACACTTTGGGATTCAGCCATCCCAGGAGGTAGAAGATCACAGATAACACAATACCCAGGCTGGCCACAATCGTGGAGAGGATGACGGTCGTGCCATGTACCTCGTGAAAAGCGTGCTCCAGGTGTTCCACCCCCAGCCCGGCGAATCCCGTAAGATTCTGTGACTGGTGAATGACATGGGTAAACCAGCCTTCTGCTCTGAAAGGATGGAGAGTCGGCAGGGTGAAGAACAGCGGGAGACAGAGCACCGCCAGCGCTATCAGGGGTACGGTCATGACCGCCGGTGATTCCTGGACCCGGCCGCGGACCATTTCGTCCGCAGGCTGGCCGTGGAAAGTCATGAATATGAGGCGAAACATATAAAAGGCGGTGATGGCTGCCGCTCCGAAACCGGCCACGGGGAACAGCACGGCCCACCACTCGTGATGCTCAGCCGCAAAGGCCAGGGTCCCGGCTAGAATGGCATCCTTACTGAGGAAGCCGCTGAAAAAGGGCACCCCCGAAATGGCCAGGGCCCCGATCAACATAGTCACGTAAGTAATCGGCATCTTTCTCCCCAGCCCGCCCATATTACGCATGTCTTGAGGATCGGTAGTGTGGTCTCCTTTCTCATTTAGCGCGTGGTGCACGGCATGGATTACCGAACCGGAGCAGAGGAACAGGAGTCCTTTGAACATGGCGTGGGTGCCCAGATGGAAGAAGGCCGCTTGCTGAGCGCCCATGCCCACAGCCATGATCATATAGCCCAGTTGGCTGACGGTGGAGTATGCCAGAACCCGTTTGATATCGAACTGGGTAATGGCGATGAGCGCCCCGAGCACCGCCGTAATGGCGCCTATTGCCCCGACAAACAGCAGCGCATCCGGCGTCAGGATGGGGAACATGCGCACCATCAGGTAAACCCCGGCGGCCACCATCGTGGCAGCGTGGATAAGTGCCGAGACAGGAGTGGGACCCTCCATAGCATCCGGGAGCCAGATATGTAGCGGGAACTGGGCCGATTTACCCACCGCTCCCAGGAACACCATAATGCCAGCGACCGTCAGAAGGCTCGTCTGTCCTGCGAAGAGGTTCGCACCTTCTACATCCACCGCTTCGAAGAGCCCATGGAAGGTGAAGCTGCCGGTGGCCGACCAGAAAAGCATAATGCCGATGAACATCCCGATATCACCCACCCTGTTGGTGAAGAAGGCCTTGGTGCCAGCGGCGGCGGCCGAATCCTTTTCAAACCAGTGGCCGATAAGCAGGTAGGAGCTAAGCCCAACCAGCTCCCAGAATACATACATCACCACCAGACTATGGGCCAGAACGATGCCGTTCATGGAAAAGGTAAACAGGCCCAAGTAACCGAAATAGCGGGTGTAGCGTACGTCGCCCCGCATGTACTCGACGGAATAAAGGTGCACCAGGGAAGAAATGATGCCGACTATGACTAACATCACCACCGCTACGTTGTCCAGCTGGAGCCCGAGGGTGAGGCTGAAGGTTCCCAGCGAGAACCACTCTACTTCCGGGTAGTGGCGCATGGGCGTCCCCAGCACCACCGTAGCGAGCATGCTGAAGGCCAGAATCAAGGTGATAAAAACAGCTGCTACAGAAATCCAGACGCCATTAGGTCCCAGTCGCCGTCCGAAGAAAATCTGGAGCGCAAAGGAAGTAAGCGGTAGAAAGAGGATAACCAGAGCAAACTGTGTCCGCGGGTCCATGGTCAACCCTTCATCTCGTGGGCTTCATCCACGTTAACGGTATGGAAGGATTTATACAGGTTTATGATGATCGCCAAGGCCACGGCCGCTTCAGAAGCCGCCATAATAATCACAAACAGGGCGAAGACATGCCCCGGCAGCAGGTCTGAAAGTCCGCCGAAACGGTTGAAGGCAACCAGGTTAAGGTTTACCGAGTTGAGGATGAGCTCGATCCCCATGAGAATTGCTACTCCGTTGCGGCGGGTCATGACCCCGTAGAGACCGAAACTGAACAGAATGACACTGAGAAACAGATAGGATTGCAGGTTATGCATCTTCCCGCCTTGATAAGTAGGCAGCTCCCAGGAGGGCTAACAACAGCAGTATGCCGGCCACCTCAAAGTGCAGCAGGTACCTGGTCATGAGAGCTCTGCCGATAACGGCCACGGTGCCGGTGGTCTCAACCACCGCGCCTTGATGCCAGGGCGTCCGGAAGCTGAGGGCCGACAGCCCGATAAAAATGAGTAGGACCACCGCCGCCGCGAAGAACCGATTGGGCATGCTGGTCTGAACCAGGACCGGCGCAGTGATGCGGTGTGTAAGCATCACCCCAAAGATGATGAGCACCAGGATACCGCCAACGTAGATGACCACCTGGACAGCGGCTAAAAAATCGGCGTACAGAAAAACGTATAATCCCGCAACGCCGAACAGGGTGCCCATGAGCGCCACTGCCGAATGCACCAGGTTGCGGGCAGTGACGACAAAGAAAGCGGTGACCACCACCAGAACAGCGACCCCGATAAATGCTATATCACCCATGCTCAGTTAATTCACCAGACGGGAGAGGACGGCTTCCGTCTCGCTATCCAGTTTGCCAAGCTCCGACAGGGTGGTTCGTATCTCCCGTACCGCCTCCTCTATAGAGGCTCCCTGTCGCAACGCCCGGTTGAGGATTGACTTGGCTTTGCCCCGGGCCAGCCGGTCTGAGATGCCATCCAGGATCGATAGGTCAACCTCTTCTTCCCCGACCGCTTTCTCTGGAGAAGGGACAGGTTTCGCAGCCGGGGCAGTAGGAACCTTGGCCGGAGCTGTCTCTTCTTCTGGCTGCTGGATTCCTGCCCCCGCCTTGGATTGTGTCACTCCCACTGGTTCGACAGCTATACCCGCAACTATTTGATGGTATTGGATCCGACGTTCTTCCAGCTCCTTCCTGGGATTAGGTACCCCTGCCAACCGGGAGATATGCTCCAACTCCTCGTCGGTAGCCGTGGCGAACTGGTAAATGAGAGCATTTCGGTCACGCTGAGCAAATTCGTAATCAATGGGATGCTTATAGCCGTTGGGGCCGCCTACCATGTAAATACACTCCTCTGGGCAGGGGTAAGTACACAGATTGCAGTACATGCACTCCGACATGTCGATGTCAAACCGAGCCACCAGGAAGCGTTTGACGGAGCCGTGGGAGGTGCGGCTGGTCTGGGTGCTGCTCGGCAGGGAGCCGCGTTCCAGGTCCCTGGGCAGCTTGACAGTGTCGATTTTGATGCAGTCTACCGGGCAGGCTCGCTCGCATTGCAGACAGCCGATGCAGTCATCGATATCTACATGCAAGCGGGAGCGGATGACGTTGTATTTGCCCTCATCAAAGCCGATATGCCGATTCGGGATCGGCCACTTCTCATGGGGGTATTGGAGAGTAACGTTTAGCTTCCGCTTCCTTACGAAGTGATGCATGGTCACTCGCATACCATCCCAGAGAGTGATAAAAGCGATGCCTATATTTTTAAAGTAGCTACTCACGCGGTAAATTTTTTCAGGCCCATTCCTAGGCGAAAATCAATTCCCATATGCCGACAAAGAAGATATTGGCCAAGGCGAAGGGGATGAACACTTTCCAGGCCGTGTACATGAGCTGATCCACCCGCAGGCGGGGCCAGGTCCAGCGGAACCACATCATGGTTAAAATCAGGAGGATAGCCTTGGCCGAAATCCAGAAGACGCCCCAGATGGGCCCTTCCAGGAAGTACCACGCTTCCCTGAGCCCAAACAGACGGAGCAGACTACCCACCGGCGATAGCCAACCACCCAGGAAAACGATAGCGGCCATCAGCGAGACAATAGCCATATTGCCATACTCCGAGAGGAAGAAGATGGCCCACCGGAAGCCGGAGTACTCGGTCATGTAGCCGGCGACCAGCTCCGACTCAGCCTCGGGGATGTCGAAAGGCATCCGATTGGTCTCCGCTAAACCGGAAGCGAAGAAAATGATGAACGCGGCCACGGTAAAAGGGCTGTGCACCAGAAACCAGCGATGCTGTTCCTGCCAGGCTACGATATCATAAAACTGAAGGCTGCCCACTACCATGACCACCAGCAGGAGCGACATCCCCACCGGCAGTTCGTAACTGATGATCTGGGCCGCCGAACGCATGGCACCGTAGAGGGACCATTTGTTATTGGATGACCAGCCGGATAGAATGATCCCGATAACACCCACCGAGCTCACAGCGATGACATAAAAAATGCCGATATTAAAATCAGAAATTGCCAGGCCGTAGCCGATGGGGATACCGATAAAGGCACAGAAGGCAGCGCCAAAAAGTAGAAATGGTCCCATGACGAACAGTTTGCGGTCGGCCGCAGCCGGAATGATGTCTTCCTTAGCCAGCAGTTTGAAAGCATCGGCCACGGTCTGGGCGATACCGCCCCAGAAACGCCTGCCGCCCCGGAAACCGAAGAAGCCTACCTCCATGGGACCCAGGCGGTCCTGCATGAAGGCCGAGACTTTCCGCTCCAGGTAAACAGCCACCAGCGCATTCACCGCCATGAATAGAAATACGATCACTCCCAAGAGAATCGCTGCTGTTATGATGATCAGGCCGGTGGAGTCGTCGGGCATTCCGGGTAGACGGGACAGGGGCAGCATCAGTGCATCAATAATGGATGTCACCGGTCGATCTCTCCCAGGACGATATCGATACTGCCCAGGATGGTGACCAGGTCGGACAACATCCAGCCGGCGGCGATTTCATTGATGACCGATAAGTTACAGAACGCCGGTGAGCGCATTTTCACCCTGAAGGGCTTTGATGAGCCGTCACTGATGATATAATAGCCCAATTCACCCCGGGGATTCTCCCCCCGGAAATATATCTCTCCCGTTGGCGGGCGGATCTTCCTAGGAATGGCGGCACGTACGTCCCCTTCCGCGGGTATCTGGGCCAGGGCCTGGCGGACAATCTTCACACACTCCCGCATTTCCTGCACTCGCACGAAGTAACGGTCCCAGCTGTCCCCGACGGTGCCCATGGTCCCCTGGCCGGTGATGACGTCGAAATCGAAGTGATCGTAGATCGAGTAGGGCTCGTTCCGCCGTAAATCCCATTTGACCCCGGAGCCCCTCAGCATAGGGCCGGTGCAGCCGTAGCTGATCGCCACATCGGGGGGCAATACCCCCACATCGGCGGCCCGCTCAATGAAAATCTTGTTATAGGTCAGGATACGGTCGTACTCGGTGATCTTCGGTTCGAAGTAGTCCAGAAAGTCAGTAGCGTACTCGGCGAAGTTGGGGGGCAGGTCGTGCGAAACGCCGCCGATCCAGATATAGTTGTAGAGCAGGCGCGCGCCGCAGGTGTATTCGAACAGGTCCAGAATCCGTTCCCGGTCACGGAACATGTAGGTGAACGGTGTGACGCCGCCCACATCCAGGCCGAAAGACCCCAGCGCCAGCAGGTGACTCGCAATGCGCTGCAGCTCGGCCATAACAACCCGGATATACTCCACTTTCTCCGGAACCTCGATCCCCATGAGCTTTTCCACGGCCATGGCATAGACGTGATTGTTGTTCATGGATGCCAGGTAGTCACAGCGGTCGGTGAAGGGGATAACCTGCTCGTAGGTCAGATTTTCGCAGTGCTTTTCGAAACAGCGGTGGAGGTAGCCGATATGGGGTTCAATATGACTGACGATCTCGCCATCGGTCCGAATCTTCAGGCGCAATACCCCGTGGGTGCTGGGGTGCTGGGGCCCCATATTGAGGACCATTTCTTCCGCTTCCACTACCCCGAAGTTCTTGCGCCGGGCTTCGGAGACGGTCATTCCCAGCCCCGCTTGTCCTTAGGGACGGGAATCCCGCGATAGTAATCCGGCGTGGTGTAGTCTTTCCTCAAAGGATGTCCTTCCCAATCTTCTGGCAGGAGCATCCGGCGGGGATCCGGGTGTCCCTCGAAGATGACGCCGAACATATCGTAGGCTTCCCGTTCATGCCAATCGGCTGTGCGCCAGATGTGAGCCACCGAAGGGATGGTGCCACCCTCACGGGGTACCTCAATGCGGACTTCAAGCTGGTGTAGCTTATCCATCGAGTGGAGGTTATAGGCCACTCCCAGCGGTTCCCCTGGACCAGGGTCGTAGCCAGTGAGACACATGAGGGAATCAAAGTGCAGATCCGGATCGCTGCGCAGGAATTGGGCCACTACGAGCCAGTGCTCCGGTATAACCCTGATATGGTTAGCCTCTTCTTCAGTGGGGATCAGCGCCTCCGGATGTACACTGGCCACTTTGGCTATAATCTGTGATTGTTCCATATCCAATTGACCTTCAGTGGTCAGGGTACCTTTCTAAGTGGGGTGTCTTCCTTTATTTTTCGCTGCAGCTCCAGTAGTCCCTGCAGGAGGGCTTCAGGACGTGGGGGACAGCCCGGAACATAAACATCTACCGGCACCACCAGGTCAACCCCTTTCAGCACGTGATAGCCGTATTGCCAGTAAGGACCGCCGCTGTTAGCGCAGCTGCCCATAGAGATGACATATTTGGGATTGGCCATCTGCTCATAAAGGCGCTTTACCCGGGTAGCCATTTTCAACGTCACCGTGCCGGCCACGATCATAGTATCAGCCTGTCGGGGTGAGGTTCGGGGCATGGCGCCGAAACGCTCCAGGTCGTGGCGGGGAGCAGCTGCGGCCATCATCTCGATGGCACAGCACGCCAGGCCAAACTGGAAGTACCACTGGGAGCCAGCGCGGGCCCAGTTCAGCAAGCTGTCCAATTGACCGACGATGATATTGTCCTGCCCAAAGCGATTAACCAATAATGAATCCATCTCCAATCCTTGCCAATTCCTACGGGCGACTTTCAGCTGCCCGGTGAGGGGCTATTTCCGGAGCTTGGACAGGCGGGCATAGCGGCCGCGTCCATAGGGTAGTACCATCTTCACCCAATCCAAATCGCGACGCCGCCATACAGCCACGAGCCCAACTGTGAGGATGAACAGAAAGATGAGCATTTCAACGAAGGCTACTATTCCGATACTCTTGAATACCACAGCCCAGGGAAACAGGATCACCACCTCCACTTCGAAGATGAGAAAGATCAAGGCGATGACGTAAAAGCGGATATTGAACTGAATCCAAGCACTCCCTTCCGCCACTTCACCGCATTCATAGGAGGAATCCTTCAGAGCACCCCTTTTAGATGGCGCCAGGAGGCGTTGGAGGATCAGCGCTGCGATAATCAGACCGGCGGAAAGGAGCGCGAAGATTGGTATTGGCGCAAAATCGTTGTACAAACTCCCTCCTTCAGAATTGTGGGGGCGAAAATTTACCCTGGGGCTAAAATTCAAGTCAAGGCATTCTCCCCAGCCACCTAGCTCCGTCAGGCGACTTGCAGATCACACCTTGAAGAAGAGGAAGTACCGCAACCTTTGAACAACCTGTCCCTCAAAGGTAACTTTGTGTCCGATGCCAGCAGTGCTTAACAGACTTCTGGTTGCTTCTCTGCCCTACCTCCCGAAGGCGCTTGTCGGCCTTGTCGCTCGCCGGTACGTGGCTGGTGAATCCAAAGAAGAGGCCCTGAGCCTGGTGCAAAGGCTCAACGAACAGGGCTTCGAAGCCACCATCGACATTCTGGGCGAACACGTCGATTCCAAAGCTGAAGCCGCTGCGGTGGCCGCGGCCTACGTAGGGCTTTACCATGACATCGCCCGTATGAATCTCAACGCCAATATCTCTCTCAAGCCTACCCACCTGGGCCTGGACATCGGTTTTGATACCTGTGAACAGAACCTTTTCAAGGTACTGGAGGCGGCCGCAGCCACTGATAACTTTCTGCGCCTCGACATGGAAAATTCCCTCCATACGGATGACACACTTGCCCTGTACCGGCGCTGCCAGGAACGCTACCCGCGGGTGGGGCCGGTCCTGCAGGCTTATCTCTTCCGGAGCCGGGACGACCTGGCCGGGCTCATGTCGTCACCACTGAACCTTCGCCTGTGCAAGGGAATCTATCGGGAGTCACCGGATATTGCCATCCAGGATCGAGCCGCCATCAACGACAACTTCCTGGCCCTGGCGCGCCAAGCCTTCAGCGGAGGGGCTTACGTAGCAATTGCCACCCACGACCGGGAGCTGATCATCCGGGTCGAAGAATTAATCCACGAATCAGGCCTTCCGCCTTCGCGCTTCGAGTTCCAGGTCCTCCACGGCGTTCCCATGGACGGGAAACTGGAACAGCTCCTGACCCGTGGTTACAAGGTGCGGATTTACGTTCCCTACGGGAAGGAGTGGTACGACTACTCGCTGCGCCGCCTGAAGGAGAACCCCAACCTGGGTGGCTACGTGTTGCGTAATCTCCTGCGAAGATGAACACCCTGGCCGCGGCGAGACGCCATCGATTACCCGATTAGAGCCAGCAGGATGAGTACGGAAGCAATCATTGAAAAAATCCTGGCCATGAACACCATTGCCGTGGTGGGCCTATCGCCCAGGGAAGACCAGGCTTCCAACGCTGTGGCCCGGTACCTGCTGGCCCAGGGCTACCGCATCATACCCGTCAACCCGGGGCATAACGAGATCCTGGGGTTGAAGTCCTATTCCTCACTGCGGGATATACCTGAGCCGGTGGAGGTGGTCGATGTTTTCCGCCGACCGGAATACATAGTACCGATAGCCGAGGAGGCCGCGGCCATAGGCGCCAAGGCCCTCTGGCTGCAATTAGGTATAGTTAATGACGAAGCCGTCAGGGTAGCTGAGAGTGCGGGACTGCTGGCGGTGCAGAACCGCTGCCTGATGACCGAGCACGCGGTGCGGCATTACTGATACGGGGTTGCAGGCCCCGGCCGGAAATTCAACAAAATCCATACAAAATTCAGCATTTTAAAAGTTTTTCCCGTCGGGAGGGGTAAATCCAAGGTGTAGAATTTTCTACTCCACATCCAGCGGAGCGGAAGCGGCAGCGGAGCGATATGGGGCAGCATTATCATCGTGCCGGAATATAAGCCATTGGCAACGGTTTGTCGTTCGCCTGGTGCGCGTGGTGCGCGAAAAAAGAAGTTTCCCCAAAGGGGTCCCTTAGGGACAAGTTACAAGTTCCGAGTTTCTAGTTGGCCCCTCATTGAACAAGCTGGAACAAAGGTAACACTTTGATCCGGGGACATGGCCTCGACGTACGTGCACCTCTCAGGCCGCGACCTAGACAATTCCCTGTTAAGGCTCAACAATATCCAGGTGGAGGAAGAAGAAGCCAAGGCAGGGGACAGATTCGCTATTCAGAAGTGCTCCACGTGCAGCCTGGATAATCCTCCCGGCAACCAGTTCTGTAGCCGCTGTGGAATGATCCTGGATGAGAAAAAAGCCGAGGAAATCATGAAACAGCAGATGGAGCGCCAGCAGGCAGAGGATTTCATGGGCCGCCTGGTTCAGGACGAGGAGTTCCAGGCAATCGTTGACAGGAAGCTGAGGGAGATGAGCATAACTGAGAGATAGCACGTTGATTTTTCTGTTCATTGCACTGCCGTCGGTAAATGCTGTTTGAAGCAGTAAAATGGGACAGGGATTTGACCAATAGTGACCATTGTGATGTTCACAGAGAAAGCCAGAGTTGCCATCGCCACTATTTCTCTTTACCTTTTAACGTTATGTATCTCAATTACCGAAAAAGGTGTTTAGTTGTCTTATTCTTAACATCAATCCTGAACGCATCCATTATCCATGTCCCTGGTGAGCAGCCTACCATCCAGGCCGCACTCAATGCTGCTCAATCAGGTGATACCGTCCTGGTCCAGGCTGGCACCTACTATGAGAATATCTTCTGGCCGGATTTAAATGGGATAAAGTTGATTAGCGCAGGGGATTCGAGTAATACAATCATTGATGGTGGAGGGAATGGAAACGTTATTTATATGAGTCCTTCGACCGCCATGATAGATAGTACCACGGAGATCCAGGGGTTCAAGATTACGAACGGGGGCAACATTGCCAATGGTGGTGGTATGTTTATCGGCAATGCCAGCCCGGTGCTTACCCGACTATGTGTTACCGGCAACACGGCTACCGATAACGGCGGCGGGCTCTACATTTACTATGGCAGTCCCACGCTGACGCACGTGACCGTGACCTGCAACACGGCTAATGGTTCTGGTGGCGGGCTTTTCATCTGCAATAGCAGTCCCACACTGACGCACGTGACCATGACCTGCAACACGGCCTCTAATCGCGGCGGCGGGCTTTACATTTGGGGCGTTAAGGGCGGCAATCCCACACTGACGGACGTGATTGTGAGCGGCAACACGGCCTCTAATTGCGGCGGCGGACTTTACATCTACCGTAGCTGCCCCACCCTGACGGACGTGACCGTGACCGACAATACGGTCTCTTATTACGACGGCGGCGGGCTTTTCATCTACGAGAGCGATCCCACGCTGACGGACGTGTCCGTGAGCGGCAACACGGCTACTGGTTGTGGTTGGGGCGGCGGCGGCGGGCTTTACATCCACGCTAGCGATGCCATACTGACGGACGTGACCGTGAGCGGCAACACGGCTACTGGTTGTGGTTGGGGCGGCGGCGGGCTT
>JBGVTM010000139.1 GCA_041862535.1 Candidatus Neomarinimicrobiota bacterium
CCCCCGGACATAAGCCCGTTTCATAGGTAGCCTGAACTCAGGGTACTCCTGAGTCAGACGATCCATTTCCCGCCAGCTGTACCCATCACAGAACAGCTGCGGTGACTGGGCTGACAATAGCACCGTCAACACAACAGTACAAAATACGGTTCTTATCATGTGCGGAAACGTGTCGGAGTCGAACCGACCATCCCGAAACTTCGGGATCGACAGTTTTGAAGACTGCGGCGCCCACCGGAACGCATACGCTTCCGTGGCTATTGGCCGGGGAGTACGAGAGAGTCTATTCCGTATTTCTCTTTCAGGAGCTTCCCCGCCAGCTCAGCCTCCTCACGGGACTTAAACCCTTCCACCATGACTAGGTGCAGAGTGCTGTCATCCCTGCGGCTGAGAACAATTCTAACCCTATAATTTAATGACTCCAGCAGGGCTTTTTGTCGTTCGGCATTCCTTTTTACACTAAAGGCCCCAGCTTGTAACTGGAAAGCCGTCTGGTAGGCAGGCAGTGTAGAGGGTCGACTTACACCGGACGAAACCTCCCCTGCCTTATCTCCGCCCGTGGGACTCCTATCGGTAACAGCGGGAAAATCTTCCGGGGGACCCGAGGCTTTTCCTGTTTCCAGGTCAAATTCTATTTCCGGATACTTACGGGAAAACACTTGCGCATAGAAGAGAGCCGTATCACGGTCACCAGACACTAGAAGGGCATTTAGGAACAGACGAATACTCGGATAAACCAGCTCCGAACGCGGGTAGTGGACTGGAATGCGCTTCAAATAGTGAGCAGCCTGGGTATATAGTCCCCGGGCATAGAGATATTCGCCGATTTTGAGCAAGGCATCATCGGCGTAGGGACTGGTCGGATAGAGTTGCGCCACTCGCTTGAACATCTCGAAAGCGGTGTCGCCATCCTGTGTGATAAGCCCTTCCAGATACAGGATACTCCCATCATTCGGATGCTGTCGATACAGTTGCGGCAGGGCTTCGGCGACTTCCTCCACCTTCCCCTGGTAGGCCAGGTCAAAATAATAATCGAGGTCTTGGCCCAGCGCGGGAGTACAAACCAGCAGGGCAACATAGACGGTGAGCCGGGGATTACTCCAGTTTTTCCAGCGGATCACTGCTAGGGTCTAACCAGCTCATGAGTGAGGCACGGGCATCCCGGCGGCCAATCTGGGTCTTTGCCTCAAGGCGGATGGAGTCTATGAGCCGATCTAATTCCGGCAGGAGGTTCTGGTCGGCTCGCCGACGGTAATTGAGTTTAAGCTGAATGGCGCGTATCAAGGGACTGCCAACGGCATTTCCCGGGATGGTACCTAGCAGTTCTTGCGCTCTATCCAGATCACCTTTTCGCACGTAAAAATTAGCTAACCCGGCCACGCCATCCAGGTTATCGGGATCCTTTTCTAAAACCCGCTTTAGGAACGGTTCGATATTATCGAATTGCTGCAGATAAAATAAAGCCTCTTCGACCATTGGCAGTACCAGAGCGGTATCCGCGGGCGACACCTCCACAAATGCAGACCAGTAGGCCACCGCCTGGGAATAAAGCTTGGCTATCTTCTCTTCCAGCTGCTGCTGCCGGGTTGTCTTTTTGTCCTCTGAGGTTTCGGCCGCCGCCAGCTCCTTTCGGTATGACAGGGCTCCATCAGCATAAGACTCCGCCATGAAATAGAGTGCTGGGGCGAACTTCTCGTCAATTTTAAGCGCCTGCTGGTAGTGGCTGCGGACCGTCTCCAGAGAATCTTCATGACGCCGGTCGTATCCCTGGCGGAAGCGGCACAGAGCCTGAAGGCGGGGATCTTCCTGGTTGGTAACTTTCTGCCACTGAGACAGATACTTTCCAGCTGCCTCCCAATCCCTCAAGTAGCGATAAGACTTTACCAGCTGGCGCAGAGCCCAAGCATTGCGTTTTTCCAGCTTGAGAATCTCCAGGGCCCGCTCCACCGCCTGCTCATGCTGGTTAAGCTCAGTGTAATCCAGCGCCAGCTCCTTCAACAACTCCACCTGTTCATAAGTGGTGAGGTCAGGCCTGGCCAGCAGGCTTTCATGAAGTTTATGGGCGCGGTCAGCGGCCCCGCCCCGACGCATCACCTGACCCAGCTTCAGGTAGGCCGCAATATAGTCCGTATCCCGATCAATAACCCCTTTGAAACATTGGTAGGCCTGCTTGAGATTGTTCCGCAGCAGGTGATCAAGGCCCTCCGTGTACAGTCGTTGAACATCACGCTTGCGTCGGGCTTGGGCACGCATTACTACTGCCACTCCTCACAGAACCGGGATATCTGTATCCGCGATAACCAGACAAATCTCAACATAATTGACTACGGCTCCCATTAAGCAGGTTGCTCATCTGCGGATGATGCGGCCTGTTTCGCAGCCGCCGCGCTCTCCCGCTCGCCCTTAAAAATGTCCTCATCCAGGGCCGAGTGCCTCAAGTTATTGAGCTCGGTGCGCAACTTTTTTAGCTGTCGGTTTTGTTCCCTGATTGCCTGGTGCTGGCTTACGATCTGCACCAATCCGATGCCAAAGCCCAGCACAATCCCTAAGGCCAGGGTAGTAACTAATATGTAGGCCAGGTTTATATCCGGCAGAGTCTTGCCCGGAAATAGCCAGATGGTTGAATACTGGTCGGAGTTGCTGCTGAGGAAAATCGCCAGGGCCAGAACGATAAGCAATCCTATGAATATCTTAAGCAACCGCATGAGATTCCTCCACCGAGGTTATGATACGACCTTTAAGCGCCACGCCGTGCGTGCTATCAATATGGACACGCACAAAATCTTTGACCAGGGCTTTCCCCTTATCAAATATCACCCATTTATTGCCATCGGTTCGCCCCGCCCATTGGGCTGAGGACTTCTTGCTTTCCTTCTCCACCAACACCTCTACCGTCCGTCCCACGTAGGCCTGGTTCCGCATGAGGGTGATCATCTTCTGCAGGGCTATGAGCCGTTCCAGCCGATCCTGTTTCACCGCTTCAGGTAACTGGTCTGCGTACTCCGCGGCCTTGGTGCCTGGCCGGCGGGAATACTTGAAGGTAAACGCCGAATCGAATCCCACTTCCTCGACCACCTGCAGGGTTTCCTGAAATTCAGCTTCCGTTTCACCCGGGAAGCCGACAATGATATCAGTACTGAGAGTACACATCGGCATGACGGCTCTTATCTGCTCCACCAGCCGGAGGTATTCAGCCTTGGTGTAGGTTCGATTCATGCGCTGGAGGATGCGCTCAGCAGCGGCTTGCACCGGCAAGTGGATTGACTTGCATATGTTATCATGGGTGGCCATTACCTCCAAGAGACGATCATCAACATCCGAAGGATGCGGTGAGGTATAGCGGATACGCCGCAGAGCCGGCACTGCCGCCACCGCCGCCAGCAGATCAGGAAAACCGGCGTCATCATAGCGATAGGAATTTACATTTTGGCCTAACAAGGTTACCTCAACGAATCCCTGATGAACCGCCGTTTCCACCTCCGCTACAATACTCGCCACAGAACGGCTCCGCTCGCGACCCCGGGCGAAGGGCACCACACAGAAGCTACAGAACTTGTCACAGCCGCGCATAATCGATATCCATGCATTCACGCCTTCCGGCCGCGATGGAAACAGGTCTTCATATACCTCGAAGCGGGACAGCCGGGTATCCACAATGTGGTCCTGCTCGGCTTCCCGCTGACGGAGAAGCTCCGGCAACCGCCGGTAACTATCCGGCCCCAGGACCATATCAACGTAAGGTTTAGACGTCAGAAGGCCGTCAGCCAAATTCTTGGCCATGCAGCCAAGTACACCGATCAGGAGGGACGGATCATTTCCCTTCAGATAGGCCAGCTGATCCAGTCGATGATGGACGGTCTCTTCCGCTTTTTCCCTGATGGCACAGGTGTTGATGAGGATAATCTGGGCCTCATCCAACCGCCTGGCCCGTTGGTACCCGGACCTTTCCAACAGACCGGCTACCAGTTCGGAATCGGCCACATTCATTTGACAGCCGTATGTCTCGATATAGTAACGCATCTCCAGACTAAAACATTACCTCGTAAGTTACAACGATGGCCGGTGGGGGCGTAGAATTTTCCCCCGGTCTGCCCGTCGCGGAGAATATGCCTGCGGCTTAGAAGAAGTTAATCGGATTCTGGGGTTGGTTGTACAGGCGCACCTCGTAATGCAGGTGCGGTGCCGTTGAGCGGCCGGTATTACCGGACTGTCCTATCTTCTCACCCCGCCGTACCCGCTGGCCTTCATCAACGCCAATAGTCCGCAGGTGACCGTAAAGGGTGTGGATGCCGTTGCCGTGGTCGATCTTCACATACAGTCCCAGGTTATAATCCCATCTGGCTGCAACCACCCGCCCATCGGCTGTGGCATGGACCGGGGTGCCGATGGGCACCTTGATATCCTGTCCCCGATGAAAGATATATTTCTGGTTAATGGGGTGCCGCCGCAATCCGAACCCGCTGCTGAATACCCCGGTTGATATTGGCTTTATGGAAGGGGTGACCTTGAGGCGCCTGAAATCGTTTTTCAGTGAGTCCCGGATCCCGGCGTAGCTGATCCGTTCCAGCTTGGTGCTACGGGAAAGGGCGTCAAGCCGCTCGGTGATCTGGGCTAAAGATACATCCTTCGCAGGTAGCAGATAATCCATGTCCGTCTTGACCTCGACCATGCTACCGCCGATACCTACTTGGCGAATCTCAGCCGGGATTTCAGGCAGGTTGGCATGCGCGCGGAGATCCTTGTCTATCTCCGACAACATTTCTATCTCCTGCTGCATAGTCTCGATGCGATTCCCAAATTGCTCCACTAAAAGCAGGAGGTCCTCGTTGTCCTTACGTAGCTTCGCAACCCGATGGGAATACGCCGTTTCCAGAAGCAAATGGGAACCGAGGTAGAAGAGAATTGGGGTGAGGATTAATAAACCGATCAGTCCCCATAAAGCAGCGCGGCCTGATATCTCATACTGCCGTAGCCCTGAACGCCCTTCTCGGAGGATCAGAAACTTCAGGTTATGCAGCACAATCGGCGGAAATCTTTTTCGCCCTCTTGTGATCCAATCCGGCATACTTATATATATTTTAGCCTTTATTGCCGTTTTATGCAATAGAAACCTATGCCACTTACACCACCATAATATAGGTATGTGATTTAGGTCTCAACTCGCCCAGACTTTTTCCCCTGGTTTACCAGGCCAAACCTTCAGTGATAGGTTCCCGCCTCAGGTCCTGGGCAAGGTGCCAATCGCCTGCTCACCTGGACCGGAACCGGGCAATGAATCAGTCAGCGCCAGACTGCTTGGCGGTCTTTTTGGCCCCGGTCTCTTTCGTAGTAGCCGCTTTCTCCTTCTTACCGCTTCCCGCAGTGGCAGCAGCAGGCTTCGCCTTCGGAGCCTCACCCTCTGCAGCGGTTTTTGCCTCAACAGGAGCCTCTTCACTAACAGGTTCCTCCACACGAGAGGCCTGCTCGATCTCCCGTTCCTTTTCCTCCATTTGCTTGGTGATCCCGGCAATCCGCTGGCGCAAATCCACTACCCCGGACTGGTTCTCCAGCACCTCGCCTTTACCCTCCAGGGTCTTATAGGCGATTTTACCCAGCTCGGCATAAAGTCGGTTGCGCTCCCGTTGGAGCTGGTAAATATCCATCTTCAGCTTGCCGACCTTGCTCAATTCCTCAGCCTTGGTGGCTGCCGCTTTGGTGATGATCCCGACCTTTTCGGCAAACTTGCTGGTCCAAATTTTAATTTGTTCACCCAGATTGTCACGGCTCGCATTCATCTTAGCTAATCCTTCCTATGTTTAGGCATAAATTAATATATCGGAACCAGGGGGTTTTAGCAACGACAATCATAGCTGGCCTCGCTTAAGGCAGTTTATCGCAGAGCTCTGATCCGCTCTGCAAGTCTTTCCAGCACAGCCGTTGGCAGCGGAATCAGTCCTCATCCAGCACGCGCTGAAGGAGGTTGCGTACCACCTTGGGATCCCCCTTGCCTTGAGTGGCCCGCATCACCTGGCCCATAAAAAAGCCGAACAGCCTGGCCTCGCCCTTCCGGTAGCGTTCCAGCTCGGCAGGCAGTCCCGCGATGACCTGGCGCACAGTCTCTTCCAGAGCAGCGGTATCGCTGACCTGGGCCAGCTGATCCCGCTCTATAATGGCCGCGGCCGAAAGCCCCTCCTGGAGCATCTTATCAAAGACGTTTTTGGCTGTGTTCCGGTTAATGGTCCCGGCGGAGCCCAGCTTAATCAGCCCCGCCAGAGCCGCCGGCTCCATAGAAAACTCGCCGATCTCCTGGTGCTCCTCCTTCAAAACCCGCAACACTTCCCCCAACAACCACTGGGCGGCATCCAGGGGCGATACGCCCGCTTTCACC
>JBGVTM010000140.1 GCA_041862535.1 Candidatus Neomarinimicrobiota bacterium
CTCTGTTTTTTGGGGCATAATTGTAATGGTTATAATTCGTCTATTCGGTAGCCTTTCTCCTACACCAATTCCTATTGTTGAACTTGTTCTATCTAGTAGCTTTGCTGTACTTGTGTTTAGTTATGTAGAAATAACTCAAACAAAAATACTTTCATATTATTACGGAATGGTTTCGGGGTTTCTAATATATATAATTGTATCAGGATTCCCTCCAAACATTTTAACAAAATAAAAATGGAATCGTAATAAACAAATTAATTTATCAAATAAAAAATAGTGAGGAGTCAAATGGAAGATTATGCTAGTTTAAGAGAGATTGGGTCTGTAATCGCTGATGATGTTTCGCCATCTTTTGACGTTTTCAGATTCAAAGCACTAGCTAACGAGTTTGTTCATCCGGGCACAATTGTATGTTCTAAAATCGATGATAGTAAGTTTTTAGTAGGAAGGATATCATCATCCATTGAGGTCAATCCTCACGAGAGTGCTTCAAGGACAGCCGTTAGACATGCGATGGATATCCCGCCTGATTACCCGGAAGAAGGCTCATCCACAATTATATATAGAGTATATGAAGCGGATATAATAGAAGAAGGATTTGTCAAAGCAGAGGATGGTAACTATCAGTTAGAGATAACCGAACCATCGGATATGGCAAAAGCAGGAATGCCAGTTTTTATACCAAATGAAGAGGTTATTGCTCATGCTATGGGCTTCAAGACTGATACCACGAGTGCGCTGTGTCTCGGACGCACAAGAATTACCGCAGAAGACGTCTTGTTGACAGAGAAGGAGACTAAGAATAATGTATTATTAATGCCGGAGATCATACAGAGACACCTATTCCTTGGAGGCACAACTGGAAGTGGCAAGTCTTTCGCCACAGGAATTATTCTTGAAGAAATTAACAAGTTTAAACTGCCTATCATAATTTTGGATTCTCAGAATGAGTATGTGGGCCTAGCAGAAGGCCTTATGGGGACGGTCCTAAGGCCGGGGCCCGACTATACTGTAAGACTCTCTTCTCTCACAGAAACCGAGGTTCTGGACCTCGTCCCCACCTTGAGGGGAACTATGGGGTATGATCTTCTTGCTTTCTCCTTTCTATCCCTTAAGCGAAGGATGCTTGAAGGTAGAATCCGCCAATTTAGTCTTGGTGACCTCCTAGATAAAATGCGAGAAGATGCTCCAACCCTAGAAGTTAGGGAAAGTAGCCTACAGATCGGTCTCATGCGTACCCAATCTTCTATTAATCGACATGATTTTCTTGGGGAGCGGACTAATTGGATTGAGCTTTTAAAAGACAGTTCCGTAATAAATATCGATTGTGGTCATCTCGACCTAAGCCAGCTCCAGCTAGTTGTCGGAGCAACCCTTAGGGAATTAACTAGTTTAAGACTTAGAAAAGAGATTCCCCCGTACGTGGTAGTACTTGATGAGGCCCATCTTCTTGTACCCGAAGGAGTAGAAAGTCCTTGTAAGCAGGTTATAAGAGAAAATATACGTATAGGACGCCACTATGGTATTTGCATGATACTAATCACCCAGAGCCCAGTAGATATTGATAAAAAGACAATCAGGCAGTGTAATACAAGGCTTATTTTTGCTCTCGAGCCCGACCAACTGGATTCTATTAAGGGAGTCAAAGCCGATTCCACCGTGGATATGCTAAATCGGTTACCTAAAATGCCAAGAGGAACATGTATACTTTCAGGGACATACGAAACCATAAAACATGCTCTCCCAATTAAGATACGATCAGATCGAAAAACTACACCCGGTGGAGTAGCTCCTGATATTTTTAGGGAGGTTCGGGAACAATGGACACAGTGAAAAACGATTCACACGAGTCCGCCTTAACTTTTGAAGAAACGCTTTCTCGCCTTGAAGCAGAAAGAAGACTTGATTCTGCTGTTCTTAGAACAGCTGATTATCTTGTCGCAGCCAGCTTATTGGATGAGGAAAAGGATATCCTTCAAGAAGCCCTTACAAAATTAAAAAAAGAAGATCCGAGGGAACTATACTATGCCTTTCTCAAAGATTGCGTAAAAGAGCTAAAATCAGCTGATAAGGCTCGTCAATACAAATTTGCTAAACAGATTAGAGACGTAGCAATAATGGGGCTTGGAGTGTGGCAAGAGGATATAGGGATATCAGCATCAGGACGGGAAGCGTTACGAATATCTGGTGAGCCAAATTGGACTGCTATCAAAGAGCATATTGATCAGACCGTATTCGGCGAATATTTTATTGAAGAATATAGTGTTCCATCTGATAACATTCTCTGGGGCGATCAGTTCCCGTTACGAATGAGTGCCTGTGATGCAAGCCAACATCGATTTAAGTTGAGAGTTCCCTTTAATAAGACTTGGGCAACTCCCGTTGTGATAAATAACGCTGCAGGGACAATCAAGGAACGTCTAGAAGCAAATTCAAGCTGGAAACACGTGGCCGTGCCAAAAGATACGCGAGAATATGAGGATTGGGTAATCATTGGGCCCGATGACTACTCAGAAATGGATGAAGGTGATTATGAATGGGCAGCAAAATCTTCAATGGATGTTGGCGAGTATTTCGTTGAAGAAACCTTTATTTTTAAACATGGTGGGATTGCTTTAAAACCAGATGTACATTTCAGAGATGGGAGGATTTTTCCACAAGATCATCTGATGAACTGCAAAATAGAGAATAGGCATGGACAATTAACACGAGAAGCCATATATCGAATGGTGACATCTTGTCGTACTGCTGCTGAACTTAAAATTCTTAACTGCGGAGTGGCAAAAAAGCCGACACTCAAGATATATAGTACTATAATCAATTGGTACATTTTAAAAATAATGGGGAATTCCAAATGGAATCCTACAGGTCAAATTATTAGCGACTCTGAGCTAATGCGAAATCTTCTATTTAATTCAGATTTTAACGCTAGCCAATTCGATAAGGTATACATTAGTTGCCCTATATTAAGACGATTTGAAACAACTTCTAATCTTAATCGTAGAACCCGGAAGCAAGTGCAAAATGATTTACGGAGTCTAGAACGTGTATTTCACAGTAGAGGTGTTACCGCAAGGCAGATAGCCGATGAAGCTTTAAAAATAAATGTTATTATGTTCTTCGTAGGTCATTCAAAAACTGACGAGTTGTACCTGCCGCGCTATGAGTTCGAAGTTCTTAACGAAGCTTCATTGGTAGGATTAAGAAACTCTATATTTAAAGTACTCTCAGCCCTACGACTTGCATCCTTTGATGTGGATGAAGACCATCTGTGGGGGTCAGAAGAACCTATTAATACTTTAATTCCCACACCAATCTTAATCGCGCATGACATAAGCAAGAAGATGGGAGAAGAATTAGCATCGAATTTTACACAAAGGGCGACTGCAGAATTTATTAAGCGCCTAAAGGAGACAAGGATTATCGCTTAATGACAGCACAAGCATTTGAATATCCATCCACTCGCTATTCAGGATCCAAGAGGCGCTTTATAAAATGGATATGGTCGAATATAGAGGATTTAAAGTTCGAATCGGCTCTTGATGTCTTTGGAGGAACAGGGAGTATAAGTCTTTTATTTAAAAAGCATAATAAAAAGGTTTATTACAACGATATTTTAAAGTTTAATCGAATAATTGGAACAGCCCTTGTCGAAAATAAGGATACTATAGTAACTAGCAATGACCTTAACAGTGCACTAGCTTTTCGTGATAAAGACTATCCTAATTTTATTCAGAATGAATTCAAGGATATTTTTTATAATTCTAGTGAGAACATCTGGCTAGATAAGGCAATTACTAACTTCTCCCGTGTGCAAAATAAATATAAACGTGCTATCCTTATCTCCGCCCTTTTTCAAGCTTGCCTAGCAAAAAGGCCTTTCAATCTTTTTCACAGGGCGAATCTCTATATTAGAACTAATGAAGTAGAACGAAGCTTTGGAAATAAACCTACGTGGGAACGATCTTTCGAAGACTCAGTTAGACGGTATGTAAATGAATATAATTTAGCGGTCTTTAATAATGGGAAAAATAATAAAGTAATTGGGGGTTTTGACGCCCAACAATGTCCCAATGGAGTTGATCTTGTTTATCTTGATCCTCCTTACTTCTCGAAGTCGTCCTATAGAGGAACTAACTATTTGACTTTTTATCATTTCTTAGAAGGATTAGCTGATTATCCTAATTGGGCTGCAAAAATTAAAAATCCGAGAGGAAAAATAAAGAAAATGCAGGATTACAGTTCAATCACACGTTGGACCCATAAAAGGGAGATTCATAATTCTTTTAACAATCTTATTAAGAGATTCCAAGACAATATCATTGTGTTATCATACCAGAGTGATGGCGTTCCATCAAAAGAGGAAATTGGCACTCTCTTAAGAAATTATAAAAGGAAAGTTAGCGTATTTTCAAAGCCACATCAGTATGTGTTAAGTAAGCAACAAAAAGAGGAATTATTATTCGTAGCGTTATAGTGATATTGAAAGTTATTACAATTCTATTGAGCTGTTATAGCTAATATTTATCATTTCCCTTATCTCTTCATAATCCCCCGCAAATAATCGATCATCGGCTGCGTCACCAGGGGCACCACGTCCCGGATCATGTGCGGCATCAGGTTGTCCATCACCTTGGGCATCAACTCCGGCATCTGCTCCGCCATGTAGTCCGGCATGGGAATCGCCGCCCCCACCCGATCCAGCATCGTCGCCATTACCTTGGGCATCATCAGCGGCAGCAGCCGCGGGAACAGCACCGGGAAGAGCGGCTTCATCAAGGTCAGCGCCCCGGGGATCTTGCCCATCACCCGCATCATCGGTCCCATCCCGAACGGCATCGCCGCGATCAGCTCCGGCCACATAGTGCCCATCAGGTCGGCGAAACCCTGCGGCGTCATCAGCGCGATCATGGCCTCGAACACCGCCCACTGCCGCCTGACCTCCGGGTTGGGATCGGGGAACTCGTAGCCCAGCGCCGCCGAGGCGAACCGCGCCAGGTCCACCACCTCTACCGGCACATCCCGCTTGTCCGCGCTCACCCGCAGCTGGAACTCGCAGCACGGGCACAGCGCCAGCACGGTCTCCGCACCGGCCTCCAATGCCTCGTCCAGCCGCATCTTACCCACGTCGTGCGCCACCAGCGGGTCCTTCAATAGCGTCAGTACGCTGCCGCAGCAGTGGGCCTCCTCGTGGTGGTGGGACATCTCGACAAAGTTCACGTTCGGGATAGCCCTGATCAGGTCCCGCGGCGGCTCGTATACCCCCGACACCCGCCCGATGTGGCACGAGTCGTGCCAGGTCACCGTGGTCGGCTCGCAACCGTTGGCCGGGAAACTGAACTCGCCTGCCTCGATCTTCTCCGAAACCACCTCGCTGTAGTGCCGGGCCGTGATGCCGTATTCCATCCCCAGCTTCTCGGCCCAGATGGGATAGACCCGCCGCCACATCATGTCGCAGGCCGGGCACGATGAGACCACCGTGTCGGCGCCGGCCTCCTTCACCGCCTGGATGTTGTGCCTCATGGTCTCGGCGAAGGTGTCCCACTTGCCGGCCACCAGCATCGGCGTGCCGCAGCAGATCTCCTTCGGGCCCAGGTAGGTGAAGTCCACCCCCGCGGCGTCCAGCAGCCGCACCGCCGCCTGGCCCATGTCCTGCTCCACGTAACTGGCCGTGCAGCCCGCGAAGTACATCGTCTTGGCCTGGCGCTCCGGGACGTATTTCCCCTTCAGGTCTTCCGGGAACCAGGCGTCGCGGTTGGCCCGGTAGCCCGCCCAGATGTTGCCCTCCTTGGTCAGGGCCGCCTCCATCATCTCGAACGGCGGGAAGGTCATCTTCCGCTCTTCGTGGATCAGCAGGCCCCGCAGCGTCATCCAGGCCGGTTCGATCGGCAGCGCCGCCGAACAGCGCAGGTTACATAGCTCGCAGGTGGTGCACACGATGATGGTGTCCACCATGAACTGGTCCCACTCCTCCCGGCCGGCCATGTACTCCCGCAGCCAGTACCATTTGCCCCGCGGGGTCTGGCTCTCCCAGCCCCGGCCGTAGAACTGGTCGCACTCCTCGATGCGGTAGCCGCACTGCGAGCAGCCGTAGGCATACCAGGCCACGTCGGCCGGGATACCCCGCACAGCCTCGCTGGGCCGCTCGCCGATCTGGGTGATCACGTGGTTGCCCAGCGGCCGCACCAGCGGCTCGATAGCCCCGGAAAAACTCATCGCCGCGCCTAGCAGACCGTTACCGATCACCTTGCCCGGATTCAGAATGCCCTCCGGGTCCACCTGCCGCTTGAACTGCTTCAGCCGCCGCACCCGCTCGGCACCCAGAATCTCGTCGGCCTTCGTGGCGAAATACAGCCCCGTCGCGTAAGGGCGGCCGCCGTGCCTGCGGGCGATCTTCATGATCGTCAGCACCAGGCTGAATACGAAATTGTAACTGAACTTCCGCTGGTCGCTGGGAATGAACCCCAGGATGACCACCTCCGGCTCGTCGCCGGCCCCCTCCCGGATGACCAGCCCCTCCTTAACTATCGGCTGGTCCACCTTGCGCTCGATCTCCACCATCACGTCACCCAGCGCGCTCAAGGGGACCACCACCTCCGCCGGTACCAGGCTGGGACCAAGCCGCTTCACCACCATCAGCTTGAAGCGGTGCTCCCATTCGTGCCGGGCGATGCGCTCGCTGAGCACCTCCGCCTCACACGGCTTCAAAATCTCCGGCAGCTTGGCCCGCACCTCTGCGGCGTCCCGCTTGCGGAAGGCCAGGGTCGTGATGTACGAGGCCGGCAGCAGCACCCGCTCCTCCACCGGGTGGCCGTAATGCTCCATCAGCGGCGCCCGGTTCTTCAACTCCGCCATGCGCGGATTGATGAATACCAGCGACCAGATGGGCAGCCGGGCGTCAATAATCGCGTTCACCAGCTGCTGCAGGTCGTGGGCATCCGGGCAGCCGATCGCCACCACCTCCAGCTCCTCCCTGGGCATCACCCGCACCGTCACCACGCTGATAAATCCGGTGATTCCCTCGGCATCGGCGATCATGTCCAGGTCCCCGCCGCTGAATTCCTTCACGCTGCCGTCCGGCAGCACCACCCGCGCGCTGACCACGTTCTCCCGGAACCAGCCCGCCTCGTACGAACCGATGCCGGCCCCGCCCTGCGCCAGCCAACCTCCGACCGTCGAAGCCGGGTAACTCGTGGGATACAGCCGCAGCGTCAGCCCTTCACGCTCCAGCGCCCGGTCCAGCTTCTCCCAGACCACCCCCGCCTGCACCGTGGCCGTCAGCCCCTCCCGGTCGATACTCAGCACCCGGTTCAGGCGGTAAAAGTCCACCACCACCCCCTTCTTGAGCGGCAGCACCCCACCGTATCCCGACGAGGCCTTCCCGCGGGGTGTGAGCGGAATCTTGTTCTCAGCCGCCCAGCGAACCAGGCTCGCCAGCTCCTCCTCGGTCGTGGGCTGCACCACGGCCTCCGGCGTGGTATCACCCACCAGCGGCTTGATCAGGCTGGGCATGGCCGCAATGTCGTGGCCGTAGAGCTTGCGCTCTACCTTGCGGGCAGACAACCGATCACCAAATGTTTCCTGAAGAAAGTTGCGCTCCCGAGCGCTCAGACCAGCCATCGTATCCTCCTGTCTCTCATTGATTTAAGTCCCCTTCGTAACACCTGAACTTAACTTCGTGATGGTTCAAAGTGCAAAAGCCAGAAATGAATTTAAGATAAATGGACTAAAATATCCCAATATATTCTGGGTTAATATCAGCCCTGAACGGAGATAGGTCTCATGTCGTGGAAAAATGTCTGGATTACGTCGAATAATCCCGTGATGAAAATCACGCCCCTGATCATAAATAGGCAAAGGCCTGTTTCGGGGCAACCTTTCGGTCAACGAAGTTGTCTAACCATATAAAATCGGGCATAAGATAATCTACGTCAATTTATTCGTTTGTTCACCCACGAGAAGGGGCATTGCATGGAACGGTTGGACTACAAATTGAAACTATTCATCCTTTTAGGGGCTGCACTAGTCTATGTGGGCTGCAACGCCACCGCCAAACCGACTAACGAGAAGGAGAAACCTGAGGCGGCCCTGCCGGTGGAAGTAAAGCCGGTAGCGGTCGGCCTGATCGCCGCCCATTTCACCGGTCCCGTCACCCTGGAAACGGAAGAGGACGCGCTGGTTGTCGCCAAAACCAGCGCTGTGGTGGAGAATATTTTCGTCGAGGAAGGGCAAGTAGTGAAAGCAGGGCAGCTGCTGGCCAAGCTGGAGGACCAGCGTCAGGCTTTCGAGCTGGCCCGGGCCGAGGCGACGCTCTATAAACTGGAAAACGACTACAAGCGCAACAAGGAGCTGTTCGCGAAGAACCTGATAAGTGCCGAAGTCTTTGAGCGGTCCAAGTATGAATACCAGGCCCAGAAGGCCGCCTATGAGCTGGCCGAGCTGGAAATGGCCTATACCAGCATTACCGCCCCTATCAGCGGAGTGGTGGCCGAACGCCGGATCAAGGCCGGGAATATGGTCGCGGCGAATGAACCCACTTTCCGGATTACCGATTTCAATACCTTGAAAGCGGTACTGCATGTCGCGGAGATTGAACTGGACAAGTTACAGATCAACCAGCTGGCGACCTTGAAAGTTGACGCCCTGCCTGCGAAAGAGTTCTCCGGCCATGTCACCCTCATCAGCCCGGTCGTGGATCCTGCTACCGGCACTATCAAGGTGACCATCGAGTTCGCCAATCCCGACCGCAGTCTTAAGGCGGGCATGTTTGGCCGGGTCGCGATCATGCATGATATCCACCCGAATGCCCTCCTGCTGCCCAAGGAGGCCGTATTGGCCGAAGACCAGGAGGCCGCCGTTTTCGTGGTGCGTGACAGTGTAGCCTACCGGCAGTCTGTTGAACTGGGATTGGTGAACACCGTCCACTATGAAGTCCTCGCTGGCGTTGTCGAAGGTGATCTGGTCGTCACAACTGGCCAGGCGGGACTGAAAGACAGCGCCCAAGTCATGGTCGTCTCATATTAGGACCAGGTTACACCGCTCCTTCCCCATCATAGCCGGATCAGGGCCTTGCCCGCTGTGAATATCAATTACAGGAATGACTAGGCTATCGCCCTCTGAATCACCAGGGCGAAATGCCGTCGGGATAAAAGAAAAATGAACTTCATTGATATCTCCATCAGACGGCGAGTCACCATCGCCATGTTCACCATCAGTGTCCTGTTATTCGGACTTGTATCCCTCTCCCGCCTGAAAATCAACCTCCTGCCGGACCTTTCCTATCCCACTCTGACAGTGCGGACCGACTACCGCGGTGCGGCACCCGCTGAAGTGGAGAACCTGATTACTAAACCGATCGAAGAGAGCGTAGGGGTAGTTAAGAATGTCCAGCGCGTCCGGTCCATATCCCGCTCGGGTCAGTCGGATGTTCTCCTGGAGTTTGCCTGGGGCACCAATATGGATTTTGCCAGCCTTGACGTTCGGGAAAAGCTGGATGCCCTGGAGCTGCCTCTGGAAGTCCAGCGTCCCGTAATCCTGCGTTTTGATCCCTCGCTGGACCCCATCATGCGCTTTGGGCTTTACCAGGAAACACCCACCCTGGATCAGGATAAGCAGGACGATACCGACGTCAAAATCATTCTGGCCAGCGGCAGTTTGTCCCCACCCAATCCATACCAGGAGGATCTGTTGAAGTACCTGCGGCGTTTTGCCGAGGAAGAGATCAAAAAGGACCTGGAATCGGCCCTCGGTGTGGCAGCGGTAAAGGTCAGCGGCGGCCTGGAGGATGAGATCCAGGTGCTGGTGGACCAGGATCGTCTATCCCAGCTGAATCTGACCATTGAAGACATCGCCCGCCAGCTGGGAGCGGAGAATGTCAACCTGTCAGGTGGTCGGCTCGATGAGGGGATCCAGCGATATCTGGTACGAACGTTGAATCAGTTCCAGTCGGTGGCGGAGATCGGCGATCTCATTATTACCCGACGCGGCGGTACCCCCGTCTACCTGCGGGACTTTGCTCTGGTACGCCAGGGGTACAAGGAGCGGGAAGCCATCACCCGCATGGGTGGAGTTGAAGCGGTGGAGATCGC
>JBGVTM010000141.1 GCA_041862535.1 Candidatus Neomarinimicrobiota bacterium
GCGGCTGGCAGCCCATATCGCCGATTGCCAGCACTACGATTTCTCGCTGTAATCTTTCTTCACCTCCGACGAGAAAATAGGCTGAAAAAGGGCTTGATGACTCTAGGCGTCTCACTTACATTCAGCCGCGTTTTAGAGGAGGTTTTCGATGAAAATCGAAGGGATTGTTTGCCCCGAATGCAACGAGCCCATCGACGAGGAGGAACTCGCTAAGTCATTGGTGTGCCCCAATTGCCGGACCAATCTAAAAGACCGCAAGTACCTGGACTTTCTGGAGTTCCTTATGGCCCAGGGGATCGTCACTGACATGGATTTCTTTGACCAGTCATTATACGGCGAGGATGTAGTCTACGAGCCGGACATTGAGGAGCTGGACGAAACCGATCCCAATGAGTTTGAGCGCATCGACCAGCAGATGCAGAGTCTAGATGAAGACGTTGAATTAAATGAGGTTACCACGGATGAAGAAGAATTCCGTCAATGGGAGGGCATCGAAGAGGATTGGGAGGAGTTTAACCGGCGGCAGAATTCAGGCCGGGACGATTGATGCGGATCACCCTTAATAGAGAAAAGAATCATGGACACCGTTAAAGAGCCGAAAACCAAGCAGATTCAAGTTGAGCTGGACGAAAAGGTTGGCACCGGCGAATATTCCAACCTGGCCATCGTCACCCATTCTCCGGCCGAATTCGTTCTCGACTTCACCCAAGTGATGCCCGGTATGCCCAAAGCCCGGGTTCGGGCCCGGATTATCATGGCCCCGCTCCACGTCAAAGCCTTCGCCATGGCACTGAACGAGAACATCAAGAAGTATGAAGCCCACTTCGGGGAGATCCAAGTCACCCAGGGCGAGTGGGCCAAGCAATTCGGTTTCAAACTACCGCCGGATACCGTCCCCAACTGACGAGTACCAGCCCCGGTTTCCTCGCCGTCCCGACTATTGCTTCGGGGTTCTCACAGTCGCGGCAGGCGTTCGACGGTCTGCCCGGCTACTCCAGCTTCAGGGACAAATTCAGGATAATTTGTCTACCTAATTCCGCGCCCCCGATGATTTCCCGATGCACATCGTTATTGAGGTTGTTGACCATCATCTTGAAGCTATACCTGTCATTGAAGCGGAATCCCCAATTCAAATCAGCCACGGTGTAGCGGGGGATCGTGCCGACGAAAGCACCTACTGCCCAATCAAAGGTGGGGATGTGTCTCACGGTGAGACCGAGCCAGAAGCGGTTGTGCCGGCTGGTATAGGTTGTGCCGACGGAGAGCTTATATCGGGGTGCGTTGATGGGATCGTAGCTGCGGGTCAAGCGATTATAGAATGCCTGGCGACCGAGATAAGAATACCGCACCTCGCTCCAGAGCCTCGGGGAAAAGAGGTAGCCGATGCTCAGGTCCAAGCCGCCGATACTGATCCGGCCGTAATTCACGTTGGTCAAGATAATCTCGATGTGATCGTCGCTGCTAAGATCAGTAATAACCGAATCGTCTTCTGTTCCTGGGAGATTGTCGGGTCCGATATCGATGCCGTCGTGCTCCGAGGTGCCGACCAGACCCAGTCTTTCGGCCTCGGCCAGGCCCTTGCTGGTGTCCATCACCAGCGGGGTAATCAAGGTCAGGTCAGAAACGAAGTCGCTGTATTGGCTATAATATACATCCAGGGTGGCGCGGATTCGGTTGCCGAGCACACCCACGTAGCCTAGTTCGTAGGTCCATAGATCCTCGCTGATAACAGGCTCAATGGTCTGGAGGTCTTCCGGTTGGAACCACTGGGCGGGGCGGCCGAGGAAGGCGGGAATGTGCAGTACCGCCTCAGGAGGAACTTTCGCCAGGCGGAACGCTGAGGATGAACCGGGCCGGAGGTCGTACATCATCAGATTGCCTTCGGGGTCACGGGTGTAGTGGAAGCCCGCATGGTTGCCGCGCGCCATAACGCGAAACGGGGGCTTCGTGGCCACCCGCATCCTTAAAAACAGCCCCTGGGACGAGGGGGTATTAAAAGCGCGGGCGGCCGTTAGCCGGAAGGTCTGGTTCTCGTCCGGCTTCCACAGCAGACCGACTTTCGGCGAAAACTGGGGCCGATAGCGGACCGTGCCGCCCAGCAGAGGATCGGCAAGGAAAGTGAACCCATCTTCTGATCGTACGCCGCTGTGGAGATCCAGCCGGCTGGCGATGATCAGGTTGAGCTGGGGGGTCAGACTGGAGGAGGACTGAAAATAGAGCCCATATTCATTGGTGGTGATCAACCCCTCGGCAAATTCATCGATGCGGCCATCATGGTCATTGTCCAGGCCGTCATCATCGTAGCTTTTGGGATTGGGGACGCCGGTACCGTCAGGCAGGACGGTCCCGAAAGTCCGGGGCATGGTGCGCTGGTAATCGAATCCGGATGTTAACTGCGTGTCCCATAGTTGGGGCAGCCTTGCAGTGAATTGCATCTGCAGGTGAAAGAAGGTGGACTGGTCGAAGATGCGTTCGCCGGTGCGCAGGTTGCGGGTCCAGCCGGCATTGGAGGTGTTCAGGTAGGCCTGGGTGAAAAAGGAACCCCTCACATATCGGGCCTGGTAGTAACGGTATATCCAGTGGTCGGCCAGGAAGCGCGCGGGACCGGTGATATTGATATTGGAAGCCACCGCCTGCCCAATACTCACAATGAAGTTGTGGTCGGGACCGAAGTCGTAGTCCAGCCGGAGGTCCAGGCGTTGATTTTCCAGCTTGAAGTCAGCCGTATCGACCAGCCCGTCATGGTTCACGTCGGCGATAATGTCATTCACGGCGTACGAGACGCTATCTTCCGGATCGAAGAATTTGCCGTTACCATTGCGGTCAAAGCGGATATCGTAGCCGTCCCAGGTCCAATCGTACCGGAAGGCATGGCTATCGAGTTGTTCGCCCAGTTTGCCGTCATCTTCGATCCAGAATTTGTGATGGCTTTTTTTCTCTTCGGGGTCAACCCAGTGCCAATCGGTTGCGCTGAAGTCCACGTAGGACAGCTTGTAGCCCCATTTGCCGCGCGCACCGGCGTAACGCAGCTGCCACTTACGCAGATCGCGATTGCCGACACTTAAGCTCACCTTTCCGCCTTGAGAGAGGGCGGGTTTCTTAGTGATGATGTTGGCGACCCCGGCGTAGGCTTCGGGGCCATACAGGGCGGAGGAAGGTCCCAGGACGACCTCGATCTGGTCCACATCGTCGGCGGTGATGGGAATGGCGTTGTAGGCGATCAGGCGCAGCGATGGTACGTTCGCCTTCCGTCCGTCAACGAGGGTCATGAGGCGTGATGAGAAGCTGGTGTTGAAGCCTCGTGCCGAGAGATTGAAGGCATCGATCCCCGAAGCGGTGAAATCCACACCTTTGAATTGCTTGAAGTAATCACCCAGGTTGGGCAGGGTGGAGCGTCCGATTTCAGCCGCTGACATCACGATGGTAGCTGCGGGTGCATCGGTCAGTTTTTCCCGCCGACCACGGCTGGCAGTGACCACATACCCTCGTAGCTGGATGGATTCCACCTCCAGGTCAATGTTGATTTCCAGCATTACATCCGCTCCCGAAGGGATCACCACCTGCCGTTCAACCGGGCGATAGCCGATGTAGGTTACCCGCAGCTGATACCTGCCCGGGGGAACATCGGGGATACGATAGACTCCCCGGGCATCGGTGGCGGCACCCACCAGCTGCCGCAGGGCACCACCGCTCAGTATCACGTTGGCGCCCTCCAGCGGCGACTGGTCCTGCTGGTCGCGGACGACCCCTGAAATCTCCGTGCGGCCGGTCTGACCCCAGAGAACGGCCGCCAGACACAGGCAGGTAAACAGGCCTCTCATGATTCAGGTCTTAACGCGGGGCTGGATGGGATAGCCATGTGAGAGATGGGCTTGCTGTCGCAGCCGCTTTTTCTGGTGGTCAATCGCAGCAGTGCAGGACAAGGATAAGCCAGCTACTCTATTCTATACCAGGTGGTCTCAAAATAGATAATCTCATTGACCGGCATGCAGACGGGATTGATGACGTAGGTGAGTTTTCCGCCGTTACCTGGATTCAGTGGATCGAAATCGTGGTCACTGTCATCGGTCAGGAGGGTGGCAAACGTGCTATCAGTCTGTTCCTCGATTTGCCCGGCATCGGCCCATTGAGTGATTATGGCCAGGGCTTCTGCGAAGGTGTCAGCGGCACCGCTGGCAATCAATTCATCTGCATAATCCAGAATTATGAGGGCATAAAAAGTGAAATAACCACCCCAATTTTCAGGGCGGCCGCTGGGGCCCATGATATAGCCGCTGCGGCGTAATCTACCGGCCGTAGCGAAGGCACCGGTGACGATGTTCACCGGGAGCTCGGCGGCCCCATGGATCACCCGGTTCTCGGCCTCGTCCCAGGTTTCGCCGGTTTCGGCGATCCGTTGGTCGTGGCCGTCCCGATCGATATACCAGATGATGAGCGTTGTTCCGTCTTCGGATACGTCGAACTGGCCATCATTGAAGGCGGGGAGGATCTGGTCGAATGCGCCGGGCCGGATGCCGAGCCTGAAGGTTATGTAGTCCGGATCATAGATGCCGGCGTCGGAAATCTGGGGAATCACCAATTCGGTTTGGCACAAATCAGGCACCAGCCGGAGGGCTGGATACGTTCCCGTAAGGGTATAGGTAAAGTCCTCGGTAAAAGTTGCGGTCAGGGCAATCTGCAGATACACCAATGCAGCGGCATTGAGGGTCGTATCAAGTCGGAACACAGTATCGCCGACGGCGAATTCGGCCAGAACCTGGTCGGCTTTATGGGCCTCGCTGCCGAAGACGCTTTCCGCTTCGTCCCAGCTGGCGCTAAGCGTGTAGAGGGTGTCAGGATTGGTACCTTCCGGACTGGCCACCTCCCGCACCCAGTCCGCCTTCAAGTTGATCAGCGACCAGGAACCCACCAGAGCGCCGGCCTGGCCCTCCCTGGTTTCCTCCTCACAGCCAGTGACCAGGAGAATCAAGCCGAAAGCGATGAGCCCTAGGTGTGAGCGGAAGAACTGCATAATAGAAGGCTCCCAGGTGATCGTTGGGTAGTCCCGACGAGTTTAAAAAAGATATGGCAAGCCGGATTTGGTTACAATGATTATTTTTAAGTCTGGGCCGCAGTTGGCGCTAGATGTAATGGTTGGGGGCAAATAGATAATTTACCCCCTGGAAGGCACCTCCTGCGGTGGGTCTTCCAGCGGTTTAGCGCTGTTTATTGAGCCAGCGGCGGAAGGTCAGGATAAGAATGACCATTCCCAGGGCCAGCGGGAAGGTCACACTTAACAAGTGCTGGCCTAAATATTGTAGAGCCTCTCCCATGATCAGGCCAGGCTCGCCGCCACTAGTTCGGCAATATCTTTCAGTTGCACACTTTCCTCCTTGTCCCGGACTTTGCGGGCATCGTCCAACATAAGCAGGCAGAACGAGCAGGCGGTGACTAGCATATCTACGCCTGCTTCCATCGCCTGATCGAAGCGCGCGTAATTGATCCGCTCTCCTTGATCGACGTCATACCACATGTTTCCACCACCGGCCCCGCAACAGAAGCTCCGGCTGTGGGACCTGGACATCTCCACCAGCTCGCCATCCGGACTCAAGACGCGGGCGAGCACCTTTCGGGGTGAGTCGTAAATGCGGTTATGCCGCCCCAGGTAGCAGGCGTCGTGGTAGGTCACTTTGCCGGCCACATGCCCGTGAAGCGCGAGCCGTCCCTGCTCAAGGAGCTCCTGAATGTACTCCGAATGGTGCTGCACAGTCCAGTTTGCACCCAGCTGGCGGTAATCCTTCCCCAGGGTCTGGAAACAGTGGGGGCAGGTCGTGATGATCCGATTGAAGCAGTATTTTGCAAGGGTGGCGATATTTTGCCGGGCCAGGGTCTCATAAAGGTATTCTTCCCCCATTCGGCGTGCTGAATCGCCGGTGCAGCTTTCTTCCCTGCCCAGGATGGCGTAGTCCACGCCGGCGGACTCCAGGATGGCTACCATGGCCCGGGCTATTTCCTGGTTGCGCGGATCGTAAGCCCCGGCACACCCTACCCAGTAGAGAATGTCCGCGGCCTGCTTATCAGCCATAAGCGGTACATCAAGCCCGGCATCCGCGGCCCACTTGAGGCGGTTTTCCCGGGGGAAGCCCCAGGGATTGCCCTGCTGGGCCGTCTTTTCCAGCGAGGCCGCGGCGCCCTCGGGCGGCTTGCCCTCCGACAGTATCAGAAAGCGGCGCATGTCCACAATGGTGGGGATATGGTCAATAAAGACGGGGCAGACATCCATGCACGCCCGGCAGGTAGTGCACGACCACAGCTCCTCGGGGCTGATAAGCTCGCCGATAAGCACCCGGTGGGGCCGGTCACCGAGAGCCTGGCTGTAGAGGTTGTGACGCAGGTCTTGGATGATTTTCATGGGCGAGAGGGGCTTGCCGGTGTCATAGGCCGGGCAGACCGCGGTGCAGCGGGCACACTCGGTGCAGGCTTCGGCGTCCAACAGCTGCTTCCAGGTGAAGTCCTCCACCTTGCCCGCACCTAAGGTCAGCGTGTCGGCATCGAGCTCGGGGTCTTCCATCAGGGCGGCAATGTTCATGGGTCGGAGAGCGCCTCGCTCGGCGGTGTTGGTGAGGGCCACGTTGACAATACCCATAAAGACGTGGAACATTTTGGTCTGGGGGATCAGGGCGATAAATCCCAGGGCCAGCAGCGCGTGAGTCCACCACAGCCAGGGCTGTAAGGTGCTCCACGTGTTCGGGGTGAGTATGAGTGAAAGTGGATAGGCCACAAAGGAAGCCAGGCTGGAGGGAGGGTTTTCGATGGCCAGCCGGGCGGATTCGGCCAGGAACCCGCCCACTGCTACAAGCAGCAGGATGATAAGGATGCCGGTATCGCCGAAAAGGTTGCCTCTCCCTGAGAGGGCCTGCTGCGGCAGGGGCTCGGGTTTTAGTCTCGAATGCCGCCGTACCAGGGCTAGAAC
>JBGVTM010000142.1 GCA_041862535.1 Candidatus Neomarinimicrobiota bacterium
CGCCATTTCCGTCCTCATGTTTAACCATGTGATCAGTGCCGTCGATGCTATTTTCTCCACCTCGAAGTGGAATCGCAAGCATGCTACTCGCCTCAGCGGTCGCTTGTGGTTCAATCCGGCCCATTCCTATGGCGTGGGAGGTGTACAAATCAGTATTGGCTGGTAGACGCTGCCCGGATCAATTCCACCTGGACTCATGAAACGCGTTTTGATATTCCTGTTCTTGGGCATCCTTAGTCTAAGCATCACGGGCTGCGCTGGCAGGCAAAGTTCAGCACGCAGTAGCATTGAGGAACGCTTTGCCCGGGGTAAAGCTTTATTCGAGAAGGAGAAATGGGCCCGAGCTGCCGATGAGTTCAACTTGGTGGTTATCAACAATCCGGCTGGCAACTTGGCGGCCCAGGCACAATACTATTACGCCGAATGTCTTTACCAGCAAAAACAGTATGTGGAAGCCCAGGTTGAGTTCGAACGGCTCCTGAGGCGCTGGGCCACTACCGAGCACCTGGTGGAGGCCCGCTATCGCATAGTCCAGTGCCTGGTTGCTCAATCGCCCTCATTCTACTTCGATCAGAAAACCACCCTGGAGGCTATAGACGAACTGCAGGCTTTCATCGATGACTTCCCTGAAAGCGCTTACCGGGAAGAGGCCGAGACCCTTATCACTGAGCTGCGGTACAAAATTGCGCGCAAGTATTATGAATCAGGGCGTCTCTATCTGAAGTGGCGCCGGTCACCACCGGCCCGGATCTATTTTGACATGGTATTGTCCCAGTATTACGACACCCCTTATGCTGATGAAGCCCGGGTAGGTATCGTGGTCTCCTATATCCTTGAAGAAGATCTTGAAGCGGCGCGGGTTTACTTAAATGAGAATGACGCCAAGTTTACAGATCCGGAACTAAGAGCAGAGGCTGAACGCTACGTTGATATGGCCCAACAGGGCAAGTTCGATCTCGATTTCTATATCCGCCTCTACCAATGACCAGACTCGGAATCTTTGGTGGCAGCTTCGATCCACCCCATAACGGGCACGTAGAGATCGCCACCCTGGCTACTGAAAGGATTCCTTTAGATATACTCTACTTTGTACCATCCTACCAGGCTCTTCTTAAAACGCAGCCCCCTGAAGCGCCCGCCCGGCAGCGTGTGGCCATGGTGAGGCTATTGGCAAAGATGAGGCCAAACTGGCATGTACTCACCTATGAAGTGGATCAAAAACGGCCGGTGGCTACCATAGAGACGGTAGAGTTCCTGAAACGTCGCCACCCGCAAGCGGATTGCTACCTCATCATTGGTGGTGACCAAGCGGCGCAGTTCAATCAGTGGCAGCAATGGGAGCGGTTGGTCGGGATGGTGCACATCGTGTGTTTTGCCAGGGAAGGGCCGCCGCCCATATCTCCCATCGCTGACCAGCTGCTGCACGTACTATACGATGTGCCGTTGTCCTCATCGCTCGTTCGAGAACGGATCAAGGCAGGCGGATCGACCAGCAAGCTGCTCCCACCCGCTGTTCAGGCGTATATTGAGGAGCATCGGCTTTACCGATGATTGTTACCGCCCTGTTACTCCTGACCGGAATTGGAATGCTGTATCTGGGCGCAGAAGGCCTGGTGTGGGGTGGAAGCCGTCTAGCCACGCACTTTCGGGTAGCCCCGATGGTGATTGGCTTGAGCGTGGTGGCTTTCGGAACCAGTCTGCCTGAGTTTGCCGTAAGCCTTTATGCAGTGCTAGAGGGCGTACAGGACATAGCCGTAGGCAACGTGGTTGGCTCGAACATTGCCAACGTGGCCCTTATTCTGGCATCCAGCGCCGTCATTTTTCCGATAGCATGCAGCTACTCCATAGTACGGGATGATGTGCTTATCGTAATCGGGATCACTATGGTGTTTCTCGGTTTCAGTTTCGACGGCGAGATCAGTCGCATTGATGGGGGCATAATGACGACGGGGATTATCCTTTATGTTCTACGTCTGGCCAGGAGCCCCGCCATCACAACGGAGGTGCAAATAGATCCCGGGGGTCGCTTATGGCAGTTCATTCTGGCTGTACTGATGGGGCTTCTCATTCTGGCGGTAGGTACCCACCTGTTCACGAGTTCCGCGGTGTTCATAGCCCGCCTGTTTGGTGTATCCGAGCTGGTTATCGGAGCAACCATTGTGGCCGTTGGGACCTCCCTTCCGGAGTTAGCCACTTCCATAGTGGCGGCTGTCCGTAGACAATCGGAGATCGTCCTGGGTAATATCCTGGGTTCAAACGTATTCAACATGATCGCAGTCCTGGGGATTATCCCACTTATCAGGCCTGTTGAGGTGCCCGATCAGGCTAAATTGATACAAATGCCCATTATGCTGGGTCTGACAGTGGTTCTACTGCCGATGCTCAAGTACCAGCAGGGGATCAGACGTGGTATGGGCCTGCTCTTGTTGTGTGTATATGCCGCTTTTATTGCATATATGTATCGATCGGGCGGTTTCTGAGTTGAGCATGGTTGTGGGACAGAGGAGACGCCCATAAATTTAATAGCATGATTGAATTCCGTGACGTCACCCTCATCTACCAGCGGGGGGCGGGGGTTTTCGACATCGACTTCCAGGTGGATACCGGGGAACTGATTTTCCTCATTGGGCCTTCGGGAGCCGGGAAGACCACCATCCTCAAGCTGATGTACATGGACCTGATCCCGCAATCGGGGGAGGTGGAAGTCAATGGTTTTATAACCCATCGTACACGCAGCCGGTATGTGCCGTTGCTCCGGCGGACATTGGGCTTAGTATTCCAGGATTTCCGCCTCCTGCCTGACCGAAACGCCTATGAAAACGTTGCCCTGCCGCTGCATATTATCGGCTTTCCAAGGCGGGAGATAAGGGAAAGGGTCTACAGCGCCCTGGACGACGTGGGGCTTTCTCAAAGGACCCACCATTATCCCCGAGAGCTCAGCGGGGGCGAACAGCAACGAGTAGCTATAGCACGGGCGGTGGCCAAGAATCCGGTTATTATTCTGGCAGATGAGCCCACCGGGAACCTGGATGCCGCCACTTCCATGGAAATTGTTGACCTACTTACCTTTCTGGCCGAGGAGAACCGGAGTACGGTGGTAATAGCTACCCATGATTACACTCTAACCTCAAAGAGACCTGGTCGGCTCATCGAGATCGACGAGGGGCAGTTGCTGGATTGATCAGTAAGTATCTATATCTGGTAGGGGAAGGAATTCGGTCTTTGTGGCGGGCCAGACTGCCCATGTTGGGTTCCACGCTCACCATTGCTCTTACCCTGGTAATTTTCGGGGGGGCCTATCTGATACTGAGCAACTTTGATCGAGCCACCCGCCGCCTGCAAAGCCAGTACCGAATCGAGGTGTTTTTCGATCCGCTCTACAATAACCGGGAAGCTTTTGAGGTCTATCAGCAGTTGAAATTTATTGAAGGGATTGCCAGTACCGAGTTCATCAACAAGGAGCGGGCGGCGGCCATTTTCAAGCGGGAGTTCGGGGAAGACGTAATGGAAGTTCTGGGAACTAACCCGCTCCCGGCGGGGGCTATCGTCATGGTAGCCCGTGGCCATCGTACTGCCCGGCGTATCAATCACATTGCTGACACCATCGCCGCGCTGCCGGGTGTGAATGATGTGGCTTATCGGGGAGAGCTGGTACGGCTCCTGGAGCGCTATATTCAGTTTGCCGCTTATGGCGGGCTGGTGGTTGGGATTATGACCCTGCTGGGGGCTATTTTTTTGGTATCCAACACCATAAAACTGTCCATCTATGCCAAGCGAGACACCATTGACGTACTCTACCTTTTGGGTGCCACCCGCAAATTCATCCGCTTCCCCTTTCTGATAGAGGGTGCGTTACAGGGCTTGTTGGGCTCCGTGGTAGCGATAGCGGTGGTCGTAGGTCTGCTTGATGTGTTGAATTATATCCTGGAACAATTTGTGCTTTATCGGGTTATCCGGCCGCCATATTTGGCCATTGGTATTGTCATCCTGGGAATTGCGCTGGGGACCCTTGGCAGTTCCCGGAGTATGCGCAAGTTTCTCAGCCCCAGAGCTCTTGGGGCCAAGTAAGGGTTCCCCGACGGGGGCCTTCTTGATTTCAAAGGACTAAAAAACTAAATTTTTATGATGAAAATGATTAAGGAGCAGCTATCAGAGCGGGAACGCAGCATCTTGGCCGTTACGGTAAAAGACTATATCCAGACGGCTCAACCGGTAGCCTCCAATCGGGTCAGGAATGTTTACAAATTCCCCATTAGTGCGGCCACCATCCGCAATACCATGGCAGCCCTCGAACGGGCCGGCTACCTGATCCATCCCCATACTTCGGCCGGGAAGATCCCGACTGACAAAGGCTACCGGACCTACGTCAACCAGCTCATGGTGGTGGAAGAGTTGAATGCCAAGATAGTGGACCAGGTCCGCCGTAGCCTGGACCAAATCTCAGGGGATGTTGACAAGCTGTTGCGGATCGTCGCTCACATTATTTCGCAGCTTTCCGGCGCAGTCGGGATTACTATCACGCCTTTCAACCCTCGGGCGCGGTTGCGCTTACTCAGGCTAATTCCCGTCAGCTACCGGCGCATGCTGATTGTCCTGGAACTGGACGGTGGAAGTGTGCGTACCGTGGTAGCGGAGGGTAAGCGAACCGTAGAAGAATATCAGATCGCTATCCTGGAAGAAATCCTGAATGAGCGCCTGGGTGGATTAATCCTTGGGGAGATCCAGGCCACCATTGGGCCGAGGCTGGAAGGTACACTGGCTGACGATCTGGGTTTCACCACATTGATTGTGGATCATTCCAGCACACTGTTCGATGACCGGGAGCAGAGTGAAATGTACATCTACGGCCTGCGACAGGTCCTGACGGGGCCTGAGTTTGTTGATCAGAGTAATGTGGTGACTCTAGTGAGCTTGTTGGAAAACGAGGAGCGGCTGCGGGAATTGTTACTGGGCGACAGGCCGGAGGGTTACATCCATGTAACCATCGGTCATGAACACGAAGATGAAGAGCTAGAAACCTTTGCCACCATTAGCCAGAGCTTTCACCTTGGTAATTCATTGGGCACCCTGGCGGTGCTGGCACCTAAGCGGGTCAACTACCCATTGGTCTTTGCCGTCCTGGAATTCATGAGTCACACCGTATCGAAGCTAATAGAAGATCGAGCCTAGGGGATTACATGCCGGTAAGAAATACGAAACAGCAGCAACCTGCCACTGACGACGAGCCCAAGTCGAAGACAAAGGGCGCTGGCCGGACTGATAAAGGAACCACCAGCATTGGCGGTGGGGCTCCAAAGGAGCCGGTCCAGGCCATAACAAAAGAGCAGCCAGTCCAGCGCCCGACCGATACGGAAAAGATCCATGAGCTGGAAGCCCGTTTCAAAGAACTGGAAGATAGATATATCCGCCTGCGGGCTGAATATGACAATCATATCAAACGGTCGAATAAAGAAAAAGATGAACTCATCACCTACGCGGGCAGCTATGTCTTTCGTTCGATCTTGCCCATTCTGGATGACCTGAGGAGAACTGTCGATCACGCCCGCCAGGATGAGTCCCAGAAAGATGACCCTGTTCTTCAAGGGATCGAGCTTATCATTGAAAAATTTGCCAAATTTTTGGAAGCAGAAGGGGTTCAGATCTTCAACTCAGTCGGGGAAGCCTTCGACCCGGAGCTGCATGAGGCCCTGATGACCCGTTCTTCCAATGAGCACCCGCCCGGGACCGTATTAGAAGAGTATGAACCCGGTTACAAGTATCGGGATAAGGTTCTCAGGCATGCCAAAGTGGTGGTGAGCGGCTGACGCGATGCCGGATTATTATGACATACTGGGCGTTGACCGGCACGCCAACGACGACGAGATCAAGAAGGCTTACCGCCGGATGGCCCTGAAATACCACCCTGACAAGAACCCCGGGGATAAGAGCGCCGAGCAGAAATTCAAGGAGGCTGCTGAAGCCTACGAGGTGTTGCACAATCCTCAAAAGCGGGCCCAGTATGATCGCTTCGGAGCTGTTGGGATAGATGGTGCTACCGGTGCCGGCGGGTTTGAATTTGACCTATCCGATGCCCTCCGCACTTTCATGTCCGGTTTTGGCGGCTTTGGCGGTTTCGATGACTTTTTCGGCACGACAACCCGCACCAGGCGCCGGACAGAGAAGGGCACTGACCTTCGGGTAACCCTCCCGCTCAGCTATGAGGAAATCGCTGCCGGGGTGGAGAAGACGATCCGGGTCAAGCGCTTTGAGATCTGCGATGCGTGCGCTGGTTCTGGTGCCGCCAGCGGGGGCGGTCAGGTTACCTGTCCCCAGTGTGGTGGTTCGGGTGAAATACGGCAGGTACAACGCTCCATACTCGGGCAGATCGTACATGTGCACGAATGCCGGAACTGCGGTGGGACCGGTAGAGTGGTGGAGCGACCCTGCCGGACCTGCCATGGCGAGGGACGCACAAAGGTCAGCAAGGAAGTCAAGATTGAGGTTCCGGTGGGAGTTGCCGCCGGTAACTACATGACTATGCATGATCAGGGCAATCGGGGCCGACGAGGAACCCGGGCCGGGGATCTGATTGTTATATTCGATGAGAAGGAACATCCTATATTCACCCGCCATGGTCGTGATGTTCTTCTGACCGTAAACGTTACTTTTACCGAGGCGGCTCTAGGGACCACTATCGAAGTGCCGACTCTGGATGGGACTGCGAACCTCAAAATTCCACCCGGGATTCAGGCGGGTCATATCCTTCGGATGCGAGGTAAGGGTTTCCCGGAATTGCGAGGCCGAATTCGGGGCGACCAGCTGGTGCGGATTCAAGTAGTGGCACCCTCCAATTTAAACGATCGTCAGCGCAGCTTTTATGAAGAGCTCCGGGAGATCGAGTCACCCATTGCAGACCCGGAGCGCTACGGAAAGTTTGGCGGCTAAGTGAAGGTCTTCACTGCGGGTGAGAAACGTGTTCTTTTGTTCCTGTCCGCGCTGCTGTTCATCGGGCTCGTTGTGCAGCAGGTTCGCCGTCACTTCGAAAGGCCGACAACCGCCGAGCAGGCAGCTCGTGAAAGGTCGCTGGAAGCGTTCCGGGAGGGTAGCCTTCGCTACGTAGCCACAGCCGATTCGGCAGCTGCTGCCTTGTGGGCTCTTGGTCTCGAGAGCCCTATTGATGTGAACCGAGCCAGCTGGGAAGAGCTGCAGATACTGCCCGGTATCGGGCCGGTGTTAGCCCAAAAAATCGTCGATTATCGAGCCAGAAACGGATATTTTAGGACCGTCCAGGACCTGATAGAAGTCAAGGGGATCGGTCCCAAACTGCTGATGCGGTGGGAAGGATTTATCACTATACAACCAGATACAATGATTAAGAAAGGCATGCCCGTTGAATAATCAGACGTCATCCGAACCCGGCCAGCGTAGGACATTCGTTGGACAGAAAATAATTTCATGGTGGCAATCACTGCCTCGGACAACGGCTACTATGCTACTGGATTGGTTCATTGTTTTTGCGATTGCCATACTGGTGTTGGTTATCTATGTCCCGAAGAGAATTTGGGCAGAGGAGGAGGCCTATCAGACTGAGAGCCGCCGCCGGATGCAGATTATCCAAGATGCTGAGGACTTCTTTAATACCGTCCGGATGAACTATACCACCGATGGCACTCTCCTGTTCAAACTCGTCAGTCAGGTACATGATTCACTCATTGCTGATTCCACCTTTATCAACGAACAGATAGTCTATGTCGATGGTTCACTCTATCGAGTTCTCATTCCCGAATTCCTGGGCTTCCAGATGGACACTACATTCACTGTTGGTCGAGCCTTGCGGCGGGATGTTTTGGATACAACCTTTACCGTAACCCTCTGGAATGATGAACGGGCTGACTATGATACACTTTTTATCAACGGTTCCAAAGCACTAGCCCAGGTCAGATTGGATACCGCATTCGTCGCCGTCCTGGATACCAGCTACGGCAGCCACAGCGAGGTCTATACTGACTATGAGTGGAACCGCTTTCGATTGGACCTGGATCTGCTCAATTGTCCGGTCACAGGAAAGGAATTTATCATCAGCATTGACAGTACCGACAACGAATTGAAGATCGCCAGTCCGATCGATGGGGAGTATGTGGAGTCGCGCTACCTGGTCTTCAAATTCAGGGCCAAAGATCACGGAGAGATTGTCGCCGGAGACCGGAGCTGGGGGAACCAATAACTGCTAAGGGTCCGCTGATGGATGCCCCAGACCCATGTTAGCAATCGCTATCTCAGGCTTTGAAGTCCGCTATTTTGTCTGGGACAGAAGTGGCGAAGAGGTACGGCTGGTTGCTTGTCAGGTGATACCGTGGGAGCGAGAGCTCGATCCGTTCCTCGACGTGGCACACATTCGGGACATGATCCAGCAGATCCTCGCTGAGGCTAGTGAAGACGCGACAGCGCCGGTCTACCTCACCCTGGACGCTGCCTTCTGCCATTTTTCCCTGTTAGAGGTAGATCCAGCCTGGGATGCCAGCGAGCAGCTGGAATATATCCTACGTAACCGTTTTGGTACTGAGCCCCTCTACGCGAGTTTTCAATATCCTCTCGTAAGCGACTTGGGGTTATATCTGAACGTGGATTGTCCGCTGGTTCTTCGCCGGGCGGTCCAAACGGCGCTACCTACTAAAAGTACCGCTGATCATTTATTATCGATCGGAGTATTCTCGGCCTACAACTACGCCAAGCGAGTGGTGCCAGCTTTGGAGCGCGGTCGGCGCCTTTTCTGGCGGACCTCGGAACACAGTCTGGACCAATTTCTGGAAATCCAGGATGGCGAGTTTAGGGCCCTCCATTTCCTGGAACGAAATACCTCGAGGGTATCGCTCCTCAAGACGGTGGGGCACAGCCGCCTGCAGGAACCGATTGCCGCCTTTGTGGAAGAACTACAGGAGGGCCGGGATGCCATTTTCCCGGAAGTCGAGAGCGTCTTTGTCTATCTGGGCTCCGGTGGCACCGACTTCCTGGAGCGGGTCATGCGAAGCGAGCAGACCACTCTTGCGCTGCTGAATCCATTCTGGCGCTGGAACTGGCCGGAGGTACCGGAGGCGGACAATCGCTTTACCCAATCGGCCTTTTCCGAGTTGGCTGATGCCGTATGGGCGGTCAAACATGTTTGACATCAACCTGCTTTTAAAACCCGGGCTTCAAGAGGCCATTGTTTGGCCCGAAGAAGAAGTGCTGGAGGATCGCGAAGCGGCGATAATAAGCCGGCTGCAAGGACGGCTTCCAGCCGAAGCCCTTGCGGTGGTGACGCCCAAACCCAGGGCGAAGTCCAGATTCCTGCCCTGGATCGTAGTGCTCCTGGTGATCCTGGTGGTAGCGGTATATTGGTGGTATCAGGGATGGAGTTGGAGACAATGGCGCGAGCTCTTTCCTTTCCGCGAGCCTGCCCCAGCGGTAGGTGTACCGGAAGGTGTGGGGCTCCGCCCGGGAACCTGTGTCACGGCAGTGGCCCAGGTTCTGGAGGAACTGCCCGTGCAGGCCAGTTTGGATTTTATAGATGCGGGTGTGGGTGTGCTGATTTATTGGGTCTCGGGCGAAGATCTGGCTAAGTCTCTGCTCCAGCTCAATACACGCATTGAGGGTCGCCAATATTCCGATCTCATTACGCCTTCAGCTCCCGCCCCGCCGGATTACTGGCTGGGTACAATTGCCTTTGATGCGAGGGATCAGGTGGGAGCCTTGCGCCCTTCACGATCGGATTATGATCGCTTTTTCCGCCGGCTTCAGAAAAAAGTCAGCAACACCGGCGGTGTTGTACTGGAGATGGTCCCCGGAATAATGACGGCCGGCGAGTATGTGATCCAGGGTACTCTCGACGAAATACGGGCCCACCTCACTACGGCTCTCATTGATTCCAGTGGGGTGCACTATCATCGTCTCAGTGTTTTGAAGCCAGAGCAGCTCGCCGGGGACTCCTATTTATTGCGGGTAATCTTTAACTTGATCGAGGAGCCGATACTATTACAACGGTCATCATCGCCGGCCGATACCGGGGCTTGAAGCTGCAGGTCCCGAAAGGATACCTTCGTAAAAGCCCGGACAAGGCCATTCGCCCAACGAAAGCCGTGGTTCGGAAATCGATCTTTCAACGATTGGAGCCCTGGACTGATAAGCTCGTTTGCGATTTCTATGCTGGCATCGGCACCTTGGGCATTGAGGCCCTCAGTCGGGGGTCTGCCCACGTCACCTTTGTGGAAAATGATCCTGATGTGCTGGCCGCACTGGAAAGGAACCTGGCTAAGATCGGGGCGCAAGATAGATGTACGGTTAGCCGGACAGATGTGGCCTCGTTTCTGGCGTCGGCACCGCGGCAGTTCGATGTGGTACTGGCCGATCCACCTTATTACAGTATCGGGTGGGGCGAGCTGCAGCCGCGGGTTGCGGAGATCCTTGCTCCCGGCGGAGTGTTTGTTATGGAGCTGCCTCGGAAGGCACCCTTGCCTGAGAATGTCAATGTACGAACATTCGGCCGAACCAAAGTAGGAATATGGCGGAAACCAACATGAGAACAGTTGTTTATCCCGGCACTTTCGATCCCATCACCAACGGTCACCTGGACGTCATTGTTCGGGCACTCAACCTCTTTGATAAGGTCATCGTCGCCGTCGCCGATAATCCGGATAAGGTACCACTGTTCAATGTTGAAGAGCGGCTGGAGCTGATTCGGGAAACCGTGAAAGACCTGGGTCCTGTGGAGGTGGATCATTTCTCGGGCCTGGCGGTGGACTATGCCAAGGCCAAGGGCGCTTGTGCCATTATCCGCGGTTTGAGAGCGATTTCGGACTTCGAGATCGAATTCCAGATGGCCCTTATGAACCGTCATATGGATCAGGATGTGGCCACTGTCTTCCTTATGCCCCATTACCGCTATACCCACCTAAACTCGTCTATCATTCGGGAAATCGCCAGCCTGAATGGGGATATCGCCGACTTTGTCCCGCCGGTAGTCCAGAAGGCCCTCACCCGCAAGTATCGAAGGGATTAATCTGTCCGTTGCAGGATTTAAATAGAGAATAGGATAATAAAATCATAACGACCATGCTAAGGGAAAGAAACGATGCCGACGTATAGTTACGTATGTGATGCCTGCGGCCACCAGTTTGATCGGTTCCAGGCCATAACCGATGAGCCGGTCAGGCAATGCCCCAGCTGCGGTCAGAAGCGTGTCCGGCGCTTAATCGGGGCTGGGATAGGGTTGATATTCAAAGGTTCCGGCTTTTATCTCACCGACTACGCCCGTCCCAAGGAGGTCACTTCTGACCGGACCCCGCCAGGCGAATCCACTGCCGACGGCAACGGGCAAGAGAAAGCAGCACCATCGGGGGAAAGTCCACAGGATACCCCCGGAAATACTGAGAGCCCATCTAGCGCTCATAAAAGTGACGCATGATGGGCCGCTAACGTATCGTTATCACGGAAGGAAAGAAACATGGGTTCCTATCAACATATTGTACCGCCTCCGGAGGGGGAGAAAATCACCAAGACGGCTGCGGGCCTGCAGGTGCCGGATGTACCCATCATACCCTTCATTGAGGGTGACGGGACCGGTCCCGATATCTGGCGGGCGGCGGTGCGGGTGTTCGATGCCGCCGTGGAGAAGGCCTATGGCGGCCAGCGCAGGATCGCGTGGATGGAAATCTACGGCGGAGACAAGGCCAACGAGGTCTACGGCCGCGACACCTGGCTTCCCGATGAGACCCTGGAGGCAATCAGGGATCATCTCCTGGCCATCAAGGGGCCCCTCACCACTCCTGTGGGCGGAGGCATCCGCTCCCTGAACGTTACCATGCGCCAGAAACTGGACCTGTTCGTTTGCCTGCGGCCGGTGCGCTACTTCAAGGGTGTACCATCGCCGGTCAAGCACCCGGAGCGGGTGGATATGGTTGTCTTCCGGGAGAATACCGAGGATATCTACGCCGGAATTGAGTTCCAATATGGCACGGATGACTTAAAGAAATTCTTGAAGTTATTTAAGGATGCATTCGGTGAGCGCTATCAAAAGATCCGCTTTCCCGATACCACCGGAATCGGCATCAAGCCCGTTTCGCAGGAAGGTACCCAGCGGCTGGTGCGGGCGGCGATCCGTTATGCCCTGGAGCACGGCCGCAAGAGCGTCACCCTGGTGCACAAGGGCAACATCATGAAGTACACCGAGGGCGCCTTCAAGAATTGGGGCTACGACGTGGCCGAGGAAGAGTTCGGCGATAAGGTCTTCACCTGGATCACGTACGACCGCATCAAGAAGACCATGGGGGAGCTGGCCGCCAACAACGCCCAGCAGGAGGCCCTGGACGCCGGGAAGTTGCTCATCAAGGACGCCATCGCCGACGCCTTCCTCCAGCAGATCCTTACCCGGGCCAACGAATTCGACGTCATCGCCACCCTGAACCTGAACGGCGACTACATCTCCGATGCCCTGGCGGCCCAGGTGGGGGGCATCGGCATTGCCCCCGGCGCCAACATCAACTACGACACCGGCGCGGCCATCTTCGAGTCCACCCACGGCACCGGACCCAAGTATGCCGGCAAGGACATGGTCAATCCCGGCTCCCTGATCCTCTCCGGCGAGCTCATGCTGCGCTACATCGGCTGGAACGAGGCCGCCGACCTGATCATCAAGGGCCTGGAAGGGGCCATCGGCGACAAGCTGGTGACCTACGACTTCCACCGCCTCATGGAGGGCGCCACCAAACTCAAGACCAGCGAGTTCGCCACAGCCATGATCGAGCGGATGTAAGGGGGCAAGAGTTGGTAGGGGCACAGCGTGCTGTGCCCTATAGCTGAAAAACATGGAGTTAACTGAATGGAACGACATTTCACGCTTGAGTACTGGATTGATGAGGGCTGGTATGTAGGGAAATTGAAGGAGGTCCCCGGCGTGTTCAGTCAGGGTGAGACCCTTGATGAATTGGAAGAGAACATCCGGGAAGCCTACCAGTTGATGAAGGAGGAATCCCCAATTACCCGTGCTGGAGTGAACACAAAAGAAATCCTCGTTGATGTTGAATGAAAAGAGGCAACTTCATCAGAGAGCTGGTCAATGATGGTTGCTATTTGAAACGGCACGGAAAGAAGCATGATATCTACGTCAACCCGCGAAATGGGAAGCAAGCACCGGTACCACGGCATCCGGAGATTAAGGAAAGCCTCTGCGAGCTCATCCGGAGGCAGCTCGGACTGTAGTCACGGAGATGAAGATCAGAGAGTTCGCCACAGCCATGATCGAGCGGATGTGAGGTCATAGAATCCATTAGTCCGACCATCACCGTGACCGTCGCCCTGAGCTGAGCTTGCCATGAGCACAGGCGAATGGTCGAAGGGTGACGGATGAGTTGGCCGAGTCGCACTTCGACAGGCTCAACACGACTCTTATGGATGGAAGACGCCACCAAACTCAAGACCAGCGAGCTTGCCGAGGAGATGATGGGGAGGATGTGAGTAGCAGTATTTCTTGCCAATTGGCCAAAGGGGCGGTAGGTTATCATAAGATAGGACTGCAGCCCCTTTGACTTTACAGACATGAGAGTATTACCGGTATTGCTTGGCATATTCGCAGGCCTTTCGGCTTTTACTTTTTTTTATGCCCGGGGTGCTTCCTATTTCCTTGATGACCCGCAGGCCTGTCAGAACTGCCATATTATGCGGGAGCAATTCGACGCCTGGAACCGTTCCAGCCACAAAGCGGTGGCCACCTGCAACGACTGTCACACACCAAAGAACTTCGTCGGAAAATACGCCGTCAAGGGGATTAACGGCTGGAACCACAGCGCCGCTTTCACTGCGGGGGGATTCCCCGAGCCGATCCAGATCAGGGAGTTCAATCGCGAAATTACCGTAAATAATTGCATACGATGTCATGAAGAGGTCATCAGCCGTATGCTTATGAACATTAAAGGCGAAAAGGCCGATTGCACTGCCTGTCACGGGAATGTGGGGCATCAAGAACGCGAATAAAGAGAGGGAAGGGTGATGTCTGATAGTCTGTTTTCACGTTTCCGGTTGATTCATGTACTTGCATTTTTTGCTGCTGCAATTGGTACTGTAGCGGTTCTCCTGCTGTTGCTGAACATTCGTCAGCGCAAAATGGAAGCGCTCCAGTATCCATTAATGATTGTAGAAATCGGTGCCGATGAAATCGATCCTGAAGTTTGGGGCCGGAATTTTCCGTATGAATACGATGCCTTTACCCGGACGGAGACTGATTACGGTGAGACGGAATACGGCGGCTCGACGCCTTACAGTAAGCTGGAACGGTATCCGGCCATGAAGCGCCTCTGGGCCGGTTACTCCTTCAGCATCGACCACAACGAGGAGCGCGGTCATTACTATGCGGCCATCGATCAAGCCAACACCCAACGTGTAAAAGTCGTCAGCCAGCCCGGAGCCTGCGTCAACTGCCACGCCGCCGAAGCGCCCCGATTAATCGAAAAAATGGGCTGGGAGGTGTTCAACAGGACACCCTACGACACCCTGAAACCTGACCTTAATACCGGTTCTTCCTGTGCAGACTGCCATCATCCAGAGACAATGGACCTGAGAATTACACGCCCGGCCTTTATAAGCGCTATGGAGCAAACAGGAATAGACTTATCCCGGGCGACCCGCCAGGAGATGAGGACGTATGTCTGTGCCCAATGCCACGTGGAATATTACTTTAGAGGAAACAATAAGGTGCTGACCTTTCCCTGGAGTCGGGGGCGTACCATCGATGCCATCGAGGAACATTACGATGCATATACATTCTCCGATTGGACCCACCGGGAGACCGGCGCTTCGATGATCAAGATTCAGCATCCCGAATTCGAGCTCTGGGGCACAGGCATTCACGCCCAATCGGGCGTTTCCTGCGCTGACTGCCATATGCCTTATATCCGTAAAGGGGGCGTTAAAATATCCGATCACTGGATTCGTAGCCCGCTGACTAACCTGAACCAATCCTGCCAGACATGCCATCACTGGCCCGAAGAGGAATTGAAGGATAGGATTCTGAACATCCAGCATAAGACCGCTGACTTGCTGCGCAAGAGTGAAGCGGCAATCCTCTCCGCAATGGATGCCATTATTCAAAAGAAACGTTCAGGAGTTTCAGATGCCGCTCTAAAGGATGCCCTGAATTTTCATCGCCGAGCACAAGTGCGATGGGACTTTGTTTCTTCTGAGAACAGCACCGGATTCCATAGTCCGCAAGAAGCGGCACGCATCCTGGCTGAGGCTATCGATTATGCCCGACTGGCTGAAATTTCGGCTTTAATGGCTGCAAAGTGATTGTCCGGCGATAACGGCTATGGCATAATCGCCAGACACCATAGAAGTCATTCTGAGCTGACCCTGCAATGAGTCCGCCGGCTGGCGGATCGAATGGTCGAAGGCCGACGGATTAGAAACAGTCGTGCTGAGCCTGTCGAAGTACGACTCTACCGCACGGAAGGCGCCACCAAACTCAAGACCAGCGAGTTCGCCACCGCGATGATCGAGCGGATGTAGAGCGGCAAACAGCGATCGGCCACTCTCACACTTAAGCTTGTCCTGAGTAAAAGTTCTTCAATATTCAATCTTCAATAGACAATCATTATTTATTCTTGCGCATCGCTCGCACTAGGCGAACTACAGCCGCCTTTTTCCGCCCTAACTTCCGGCCGTCAATGGTTTGCTAACCGCCCCAGCAAAAGTATTGAGCCAAAAAAGAAGCCACTGCTTAAACTACTTGCAGGAATCTATATATAATCGCTCCTTTACTACTATACTTTAGCGAAAATAACTGTAAGATTAGGTCTGAGATTTCTTATTCCTTTGTCTGAATATATTATAGTGTTTTCCTTACATTAGCCGTTGCTTTTCGATATAATCTTCCAAGATCACTATCCTATAAAAGATTTTCACTAATGGTAAACCGTTAAGGATCATAATCATGCTGCCTGTCCCGCCAT
>JBGVTM010000143.1 GCA_041862535.1 Candidatus Neomarinimicrobiota bacterium
GTATTCGGTATGAAAGCCGGCGACAATCTCGGAATCAGCTTCCATGAGGTCGAAGGGACTGCGATTAATTTCGGCACAGCCAGCGGCGAAAAAGAGGAGAAAGCCCAGCGGCTGAAACAGGATGAAAGGAATATCCTGAGCCAGTACAATCTGGTTCAGAGATAGCGAGCCAGCGATCAGCACGATGCCGACAATCGCCAGTACCAGTGGAATCTCGTAGCTCACCACGGCGGCGACATTGCGCATGGCACCGAGCAGGGAATACTTGTTACTTGAGCCCCACCCGGCCATAAATATGCCAATGGTTGAGACAGAACTAATCGCCACGATATAAAGGATGCCGATATTCAAGTCAGCCAGCAATGCTCCATCCTGAAATGGTATCACGGCAAAAATCATCAGTGCCGGCGCAAAAGCGACCACTGGTGCCAGCCAGTGAACCAGCTTGTCGGCGGCGGCAGGCACGATGTTTTCTTTGAGCATGACTTTTATCGCGTCGGCTACTGGCTGAAGCAGGCCAAAGGGACCGGTCCGGTTGGGACCAAGGCGGGATTGCATTCGTCCCATCCCTCTGCGCTCAATGTAGATGGCACCCATTACCATGGTTAGAACAAAACCGATGATGACAATGGTAAAAAAGAGCCAGTGCCACCAGAACCCACCCGGCCAGTCCTGAGGCAGGGTTTGTAAGCGAACCTGGTGGTTAATGCTGAAATCAATCATCGTCATCATCGGTCAATCTCACCTACGGTAATATCAATACTGCCGAAAATGATGATAACATCGGCCACCTTCCACCCGCGTACCATGTCACGGAGAGCGGTCAGGTTAATCAGGCTTGGTGGGCGGATATGGCAGCGGTAGGGAGCTATGGAATTGTCAGATACCAAATAAAAGCCAAGCTCGCCTTTGGGTGCTTCAATGCGGGCGTAAGCTTCGCCAATCGGTGGGCGAACCAAGTGTGATACATCACTTTTTACCGGCCCTGGAGGCAGTTGCTCCATGGCCTGCTTGATGATGCGCAGGCTCTGCCGCATTTCCTCTACCCTCTGTCGGTAGCGGTCATAACAGTCGCCAACGGTGCCGGTAGGGATATCAAAGTCGAAGCGGTCATAAACGGAGTACGGGTCTGCCTGGCGTATATCCCATTTAACGCCACTGGCGCGAAGCACCGGACCGCTGGCGGAACAATTGATGGCCTGTTCTTTGGTTAAAATACCAACGCCCTTGGCACGAGCCAGCAGTATCTCGTTCTGCATGAGAAGTCGGTCATATTCATCAATAAAGCGGGGCATCCGCGCCAGGAATTTGCGCAAAGCCGGCAGAAATTCCCTAGGAATATCCTGGCTGACACCACCAACTCGCATGTAATTATAGGTAAGCCGCTGACCGCTGACCATCTCGAAGAGGTCGATAATCCTCTCTCTTTCCCGGAACATGTACAGGAAGGGAGTAAAGTAAGCGCCGCAATCATTCAAGAAGGAACCAACGGCGATAAGGAAGGCGGCGATGCGTTGCAGCTCGGCCATAATGACCCGCAGGTATTCCGCCCGTTCCGGGACTTTTATTCCCGCCAGCTTCTCTACGGCCAAAACGTAAGCATGGTTATTGTTCATTGAGGATATGTAGTCCAGCCGATCAGTTAACGGGATAATCCCGGTGTAGGTTCGCTGCTCAGCCAGCTTCTCCACTCCACGATGGAGATAGCCAAAAACCGGTTCGATATCAACCACGACTTCACCGTCAAGGGTTGCCCTCATCCGAAACACCCCGTGGGTGCTGGGATGTACCGGGCCCATATTGAGTACAAAAGGTTCAGTTTTAAGCGCCATTACCAGTAATCCTTACGTAATGGATGTCCCGGAAAACCTTCCCAGAGGAAAATACGCTTCATATTCGGATGACCTTCAAATCTAATCCCCATAAGGTCGTAAATTTCCCGTTCCTGAAAATCGGCTCCCTGCCACAGGCTAACCACTGAAGGCAAGACCGGGTTTTCCCGGTCATAACACCTGGTTTTTATCACCAGGCTGTGGTTATGCTCCAGTGAGGTTAGCTGGTAGACAACTTCAAAGTGGTCATAGTAATCAATGGCGGTAATAAAGTTGAGGTAGTTAAAATCAAGGCCCGGCGTATCTTTGAGAAAGGTGGCTACTGCCAGCAAAGAATCGGGTTTCACTACCAGGTAATCTTGACTGGACTCGATAATGCTCTCGGGAGATTTCTCTTCTATTTGACCAGCTATTTCTTTACTGGAAAGGGCTACCGTCATTTCCTGATTAACTTTCCTATATCTATGTTTCTTCTTTTGGCTATCTTCTTCTGCAGCATCTGTATCCCGTAAATCAGGGCTTCGGGGCGGGGAGGACATCCGGGGACATAGACATCCACCGGGATTATGTGGTTATAGCCGGGAACCACGGCATAAGATGCTGAGGCGAAAATGCCGCCACTGATAGCACAGGCCCCCATGGCGATCACCCATTTTGGCTCAGCCATCTGGTTATAAATCCGCCTGACGTTGGGTGCCATCTTCCAGGTCAGGGTGCCGGCGGTAATCATCAGGTCCGCCTGGCGGGGTGAGGCGCGGAGGATTTCCATGCCAAAGCGAGCCAGATCAAAACGAGGACCGTTGGCAGCAATGAACTCAAAGGCACAGCAGGCCGGGAAACAGATTGCCGTCCAGAGTGAAGACCGCCGTCCCCAGTTAATCACCGCATCCACGGTAGTCAAGAAAATATTTTGCTCCAGTTCTTCGTCCAACCATTCATCGGGGTCAGGAATTATCTGCTGACTGTTCGCCTTCAGTTCTTCAATAATCTGACCCTCTTCCCGGTCAAGCTCCGTATCGGAATAGATATATTTCCTGATTCCGCCTACTTCCATTCCAAGACCTTCTTTCTCCAGGCGTACAAATAGCCGACGAGGATA
>JBGVTM010000144.1 GCA_041862535.1 Candidatus Neomarinimicrobiota bacterium
CCGACGGAACAGACGTTGCCGATCATCGCGGTTTCGACCACGTCGGGAACCGGCTCTCAAGTCACTCAAGTGGCGGTTGTGACGAACACTGCGAAACGAGACAAATCCGCGATTTACAATGCTATTATTTACCCGCGGGTGGCGATTGTGGATCCCGATTTAATGCGGACGGTTCCTGAGCATATCACTGCCTCGACCGGCTTCGATGCGTTCGCCCACGCCTTCGAGAGCCTGCTACATCCAAAGGCCTCACCCTATACCGACATGATGGCCCGAGAAGCCATTCAGCTGATCGTGCGGTATCTGCCCCAGGTAGTGAAGAATGGCTCCGACCGGGAAGGGCGCGCTGCGATGGCCTGGGCGGACACGTTGGCCGGTTTGTGTATCGCCAACGCGGGTGTTACTCTACCGCACGGTATCGGTATGCAAATTGGCGGGATGTATCCCCATGTTATGCATGGGGAAGCGCTGGCACTGAATTATCCCGCTTTTACCCGTTACACTTATCCGCATGCTATAGGCCAGTTCGCTACAGCAGGCAGGTTCTTAAATCCAGGTCTGGAGGGTAAAAGCAACGAAGCCGCGGCGGAGAAGGCCTGTGATGAGATTGACAAGTTTCTGAAGGAAATCGGTATGTGGTTCGGCCTGGCGGATTTCGATATTCCCCGGGAAGAATTACCGGAGCTTGCCGAACAGTCCCTGGTATTGCCGGACAATGGGAACAATCCGCGGGTCGCTACTGCAGACGAAGTGAAAGGACTGCTCGAGCAATCCTATCGTCGGTAATAGATTGGATTTAGCTGTATAAATACCCTGAGTTTTTTCATTATATCTGGTACAGGAATCGGGGGCGGGTCAACCCGAGAAGCCTAACTTTAAAGGTGGTCCAAAGAATAGCGGCAGATCAGGATAAGGCCAGCGTATCCGATATATTTCCGGCTGACGGCCGATTTCAGTCCTGGGAGGCAGGCTTTTCGCAGGCGAGTGATCAAGCATCATAGTCGTTGATTGCTATGTAGAGCAACATCCACTATCGCTTTGGTACAATAATAGTATTTTGGCGATGAATACAACTAAGAAGCCCGGCGTTGTCACTATCTTGATAATGCCGGGCTTCCAGATTCTGGAATAGCAGTGGGAGATTTCCCTATTCTTCCACTTCTTCCACTTCTTCCGCTGCCTCTTCTGTTTCTATTGCGCCCTCTTCCTCAGCTGGTTCAAAGCGGCCACCCAGATGCTTGGCCAGGAAGCGCTCTGCGGCGGCATAGAACTTGAGCCGGTTCTCGGGTCGCGCGAAACCGTGACCCTCATCCGGGAAGAGGAGGTATTCGTACTCTATGCCTTTCTCCTCCAAAGCAGCCACAATCTGCTCCGATTCGGCTTGCTTCACGCGGGGATCGTTGGCTCCCTGAGCGATGAGCATGGGAACCTTGATCTGGTCCACCTTGAACAGCGGAGACCGGGATTCCAGAAATTCCTTTTCGGTATCAGGATTCCCAACCCGCTGATGGAACATCGCCAGATAAGTGGACCAGTAAGGCGGGATGGATTTGATCAAGGTCACCAGGTTGCTCGGGCCGACGATATCAACCGCGCAGCAGAAGAGGTCGGGGGTGAAAGTAGCTCCTACCAAGGCGGCATACCCGCCGTAGGAGCCGCCATAGATAGCCACCTTGTCCGGGTCGGCATAACCCTCATCGATAGCCCAGTTAACGGCATCCACCAAATCGTTGTGCATTTTGGCACCCCATTCCCTGTCGCCGGCATTCAGGAGCTCTTTCCCGTAGCCGGATGAGGCCCGGAAATTCACCTGCAGGCAAGCGTAATCACGGTTGGCGAACCACTGGGCTTCGCCATTGTAGCCCCAGGTATCCCGACCCCAAGGACCACCATGAACATTCAGAACGGTCGGCAGATCCCTTTTGGGTTTGCCCGGTGGGAAAGTGATATAACCGTGTATGGTCAGACCATCCCTGGACGTGAACGATATCGGCTTCATGGCAGCCAGTGTAAAGTCATTCAATTCGGGTCGATGATCAAACAGAAAGGTACCTTCGTGGGTACTCCGATCATAGGCCCAGTAGGATACCGGACCATTGTCTTTGGTAAAGCTCGCCAGCCAGGTATCATCAGCATCGTCCCGATTGGTGACGTAGTAATCGCCATGATCCAAGCGGCTGATCCTGCGGAAATCATCCCGAATGGACTCGTCAAGGACCGTCCACTCATTCCGCGCACGATAGAACGATACGGCCTGGATTGTATAATCATCGGGATGGACCAGGATACCGCCCACGTCATAGATGGGGTCTTCAGCGATTACTTCCAGCTCAGCGTCGGCCAGATGCAGTCTGATAAGACGACCGGCGTTGGCATCACGGGAATCAATCATGTAGAGATACTGATCATCTTTGCTGAAAAGAATCGGGTAACTGGTCAGGGCGTCTTCCGGACCCCAAGTGAGGGTCTTCTCCCAATCAGACTGTTCACTCTCCCGGATCAGCAAATCGAAGCCACCATCGGGCAGGGATACCAGCGCCCCGCGGACCTTAAAATGGGTATCGGTCACCCATTCGGCCACGTTACCGGGGTTTTTGGCCACCATTTCCAGATCCCCGGTCAGCAGATCGAGATGATACACATCATGAACCTTCGGATCCTCTTTATTCATGGCAATGAGCAGTTCATTGGGAAAG
>JBGVTM010000145.1 GCA_041862535.1 Candidatus Neomarinimicrobiota bacterium
GGCCTTGATCAGACCGGTGATCACATCTACGGATGGCCGCTGGGTGGCGATAATCAGGTGAATACCCACTGCCCGGGACATCTGAGCCAGACGGGTGATGGGATCTTCGATATCCTTGCCGGCGATCATCATCAAATCCGACAGCTCATCTATAATGATAACGATATAGGGGACCGGTTCCATGTCCAGATTTTTTGCCGCCTTGGCGCGGTACTCGTCGATATTGCGCACCGTGGCCTCAGAGAAGATTCTATAGCGGCGCTCCATTTCAACCAGGGCCGATCGCAGAGCGGCCACCGCATTCTTGGGAGTGGTGAGGACGTATTCGCCGATGCCCGGAGTGGTAATGAGGTGGTATCCCTCCAGCTCACGATAAGAGGTAAGCTCCAATTTCTTGGGATCGATGAGTATGAATTTCACTTCATCAGGTTTTACCCGGTAGAGGTAACTGGTGATAATAGTGTTAATACACACTGACTTGCCGGAGCCGGTGGTGCCGGCAATGAGGAGATGGGGCATGTGGGCCAGATCGAAGCAGTAGGCCTCCCCGGAGGTGGTCTTGCCCAGGGCCACCGTGAGAGGCGAGCGGGAGCTCACGTAATCATCGGAGCTGATGATGCTGCGCAGGTAGACGGTGGACGGACGACGGTTGGGAATCTCGATACCCACATGCTTGGTGCCGGAGATAGGTGCAATAATCCGGATGCGCTCAGCGCTCATAATCCGGGCCAGGTCGTCAGCCAGGACGGTGAATTTGTTGACCCGCACACCTTCACCCGGCTCCACCTCAAAAAGGGTGATGATCGGCCCCGGCGAAATGTTCACCACCCGCCCTTCCACCTTGAAAGTGGCCAGGGCCCGCTCCAGCTCCCGGGCTTTGGCCAGGAAATCCTCCCGTGACTCGATCTCTTCGGCCGGCGGTGGTTCAACCAGTAGATCGAGCGGTGGGAACTTATATTGCCGCCAGCGGGTGCGCCGCTCCTCCATGGCATCGATGTCCCCCACCTCAATGGTCCCTTGTTCTGCGATAGGGATTGCCTCCCCGGCACCGGCCGGTCGGCTTTTCCCTGCCACCCTACTGGTGCTTCTGCGACGGCTGACCGGAAGTGGTGGCCTGGCTTTTCTGGCGTAGGCCCGGGGCTCGATCAGAGTCTTCTCCCGGCGGCGGCGATCACGCCATTCAGCGAACCACACCTCCAGGTTGGTCATCTGCTTATGCAGGAAGGCCCGCACGTCCCAGCGCAGGTAGCCGCTGATCACCACAAAATAGCCGGCCAGCAGCACCACAATAGACCCGAACATACCCAGAAAATCATGCAGCACTTTGGCCCCTACACCGCCCACAATCCCGGCCGAGGTAAAATCGCCCCGCCCCTCGAATACCAGGGGCGCTTCCGGCAAGCCAACCGCCAGCGAACTCAATAGCGCCAGCAGAAGCCCGTACCAGGTGATGCGCCACAGGGGCTTGTGCGCCCGCTTGAGCAGGAGCCCCATACCCCAGACCAACCCCAGAATGGGAAATACTATCGCCACATAACCCAGCGTGAACTTGACGAGATAATGGGCAACGTAAACCCCAACGATGCCCATAATATTCCGCAGGGCTATATGCTCTGAGATTGTGGGTTCCTCCAAGGGATTGTAGGTCACCAGGCTGAGGAGGGTTAAAAGCGATAGAGCTATCAGGAGGATGGAAAATGCCGTTACCCGGCGGTCTGTGGTGCGAGATACTTTCACGCTATCAATCCGGAACCTGCCATCACCGGCGTGAACATCTTAACGACCGGCGACTCGTGAGGTTGTATTAAACACCTTAGCAAAAACAACCCGACACCTGGTTAAGCCATCAGGCTCGTTTTTTTCACAAAGGGGGGCTTGACCACTGAGGCCCGGGCCGCCTTGCCCCTGATCTCCACCTCAATGCAGGTGCCGACCTGGGCGTACTCCCGGGCCACATAGCCCAGTCCGATCCCCCGCTGCAACATGGGTGACTGGGTGCCGCTGGTCACCAATCCTATTCGGCCGCCATCGACAGTGATGGGGTATCCTGGCCGGGGAATAGCGCGCTCTTCCATCTGGAAGGACACCAGCCTGCGGGCAGGCTTCTCCGCCTTCACCCGGGCAATCGCCCTGGAGCCTATGAAGGGACCCTTATCCAGTTTGGTGATCCAACCCAATCCCGCCTCGATCGGATTGGTCTCGGCAGTGATATCGTTACCGTAGAGGCAATACCTCATCTCCAGTCGCAGCGTATCTCTGGCCCCCAGACCGGCTGGCACGCTCCCCAGCGGCTCACCCGCCGATAGGCAATCCTCCCACAAGCGCCGGGTGGTCTCCGGGTCAGTATAGAGTTCAAAACCCAGCTCGCCGGTATAGCCGGTGCGGCTGATCATCACCTCCTGATCATAGGCCTGGCCTTCTATAAAGTAGTAGTAGGCCACATCTGTGAGCTCAATCCCCAAAACCTTACTCACCAATTCACGGCTGACGGGCCCCTGGACAGCAATCAGGCCGGTCTGAGCGGATAGATTCTCCAGGGAAATGTCCCCCTTGATATTGGACTGGAGCCAGCCAAAATCCTTGTCAATGTTGGCTGCATTTACCACCATAAAGTAGTGGTCGGCACGGCGATAAAGCAAAAGGTCGTCGACGATGCCACCATCGGAGTAACACATGGCCGAATACTGGGCCTGGCCTTCATGGAGCTCGGCTACGTCATTCACCGTCACGTCCTGGAGGAAAGTGAGGGCATCGGGGCCACTAATCCGGAACTCTCCCATGTGTGAGACATCAAAAACGCCGGCAGTTGTCCGAACAGCTACATGCTCGGCGCTGATGCCGGTGTATTGCACGGGCATTTCGTAGCCGCCGAAAGGGGCGATTCGGGCTCCCAATGCCACATGTTGCTCATAGAGGGGGGTGCGCTTCATCGATTCACTTTCCGCTGAGTGCTGCCCGGATGAGGTCTTCAACCGGCGTCTCGGCGTCAAGCTTTTTGAGGGCCGCCTGGACCGCCCGACGGGCCTCATGCCGCCTATAACCCAGCGCAACCAGACTGTCTATCGCCTGGGTAACGGTGTCAGATGCCGTTGCAGTCGCGGTAATACTATCCCAGGCCGGAACCTCCGCGCCGAATTTATCCCGCAACTCGATGAGGATCCGCCGGGCCATCTTGGGGCCCACCCCACGGATGGCAGTTAATGCCGCCTCATCCCCCTCCTGGACCCGCCGACGCAACTCGGCGGGCAAGGCCCCGCTCAGAATGGTGATGGCCGTCTTCGCCCCGATGCCGCTGATGGCAATGAGGTGCTTGAAAACTTCGCGCTCCTCAGCGCTGGCAAAGCCGAACAGGTCCTGACTGTCTTCACGAACCTGATGGTAGGTAAGCAGGGTGGCCTCCTCACCTGATCTGGGCAGTGCTTCGTACGTGTTTAGGGTGATCCATATGTGATAGCCGACCCCTTGCACGTCCATCACCACATGGTCCGGATGCTTCTCGAGCAGCCGCCCCGCCAGCCGAACGATCATGCGCTCGACGACCTTTGGGACAAGCCCGCAGCCACCAGACTGCGCTGCTGGTGATGGCACAGGGCTACAGCGAGTGCGTCAGAAGCGTCCATAGGCTGGGGCAGGTGATCCAGGTGTAATATGCGCTGGACCATGAACTGGACCTGTTCCTTAGTGGCCCGTCCGTTGCCGGTGGTGGCCAGCTTGACTTTGCGGGGGGCATACTCAGCGGTGGGCACCTGGTGGTGAGCGGCGCATAATATCGCTACCCCTCGCGCCTGGCCCAATGTGAGGGCCGACTTGACATTGATGCCATAGAAAGTTGCTTCAATAGCGAGCTCATCGGGCTCGGCCGTGCCAATGAGCTGGGCCAAGTCATCATAAAGGACCGATAAGCGTTCGCCCATAGTGGTGTCGGAGGGCGGCGTAATGGTGCCATAATCCACCAGCGTCGGTTCCCGGCTATGGACGGCGATGATGCCGTAGCCCGTACACCGAATACCAGGATCAAGGCCAAGGATGCGCATTAGCCTGAAAATGCCGTTGCCCGGAACGCTCCACCAAGCTCACCCGCATACGTCACTCGGAAGACTGGTTAAAGGCGGCCAGTTCTTCCTCAAGGATATCGCAATTGGAATAGACTTTCTGGATATCCTCAAGCTCCTCCAGGGCGTCCAGCAGTTGGAGGAGCCGCCGCGCATCGCTACCGGTCACTCTGACGCTGCTGGCGGGCTCCAAACCCACTTCAACCGCGTCAACAGGAAAGTTCCGCGCTTCCAGAACTGCTTGCAGCTCGTAAACTTTCTCCGCCGGCACAGTGATGACGAACTGAGTGTCCTCCCGTTCCATCTCATCGGCACCGTAGTTCACAGCCGTCTCAAAAAGCTCCTCCTCCGCTACCCCTTCGACAGGAAGGCTCAGGGTTCCCCGGTTTTCAAACTGCCAGGCCACACTGCCCGATCCCCCAAGGTTCCCCCCATATTTGGTCATGAGATGGCGGATGTCGGCAACCGTCCGCTTCTTATTATCCGTGAGCACTTCCATGAGGATCGCCGCCCCGCCGGGACCGTACCCTTCATAGATGGCCGATTCGTAGCTTACACCAGCAAGATCCCCCGTGCCCTTCTTAATCGCGCGCTCGATATTGGCCTGGGGCATATTGGCGGCTCGGGCCTGCGAAATGGCCAACCGGAGGCGGGGATTGGTGTCAGGGTCGCTACCACCCAGGCGGGCCGCAACGCTGATTTCCTTAATGACACGGGAAAAAACGGCACCCCGCTTGGCATCGGCAGCCGCCTTCTTGCGCTTAATACTAGACCACTTGCTGTGACCAGACATACTATTATTTAGTCAGCTTCTTTCCAGGCTCAATTTAACAACAACCCCATGCAAGTTATAATCCTTCGTGGGCGTTACCTCACCCCGACCCGTCAAAGGCAGGCAACCCCTCTCCTTCAGAAGAGGGGCCTCACGGCTTGCCCGGCGTAGCGCAGCGAAGACGGGAGTAAGCGGGGTGAGGTATTTCGGGCCTCATGCTTGTCCCGCCACTCCGACTGAAGGGCTTGAAACTCGAAACCCGAAACTCGAAACTCGAAGCCAGCCTTCCCCGCGTAAGGCCGGTTGCCCCTACAGCGGCCGCACCCGGTCTATTGGCAGCCAGCCACTCTGGCCATCAAGCAGCTCGATCTGATACCAATCGTCGCCGTGCTCCAGGATAGTCACTTTCAGACCTTCATGGAGCTCGAACAATTTAGTCGATCGCTGCGACGGGGCACTATACACCATGGCCACCTCGTTATAGACGATTCCTTCCCTGGTCTGGTTGGCGGTGTGCAGACTATCCAATGCCACCAGGAAGAGAAGCACCGCCAGCACCGTCCCTGGCACTACCGGCCATCCCAGCCAGGAACGCCGCAAGAAGCGGCTGGCAGCATAGAACAGGCCTAGCGAGAACAGCACGATGGAAACCCATCGCATCCATTCACCCGGTGTGAAGTTTTCCCTCAGGCCGCGATAGAAGCGAATGTAGAAGGGGATCTCAGGCAGCTCGATACGGTCTTTGACCCGAAGATTGGCCAGGGCCAGGTTATAGCGGGCATCGGCATCGTTAGGATTCAATATCAAAGCCCTCTCATACGCCCAGACGGCACCCGCCACCTGGCCAGCCCGGTAATAGGCGTTACCCAGGTTGTAATACAGCCGCTCGGCTTCATAACCACTCTGGAGGATGGACTCAAATTCCTGAATAGCCAGTGCCCACTGCTCATTCGCGTAGGCCTCCATGCCCCGCTGATAGACTTCCGCCACACTCGCATCGCCTGCCAGTGGTGCGACAAGGGCCAAAACCAGAGCGGTGGCGCGACCGAACCTCAAGCCGACCATTGGGCCTCCACTTCTCGGAGAACCTCCTTCAAGGCTTGCCGATCAGCCTCAGCGTCACCGGCTTCAACCGGTGCAAAGCGAGCAGCTGCGGCCCGCTCAAGGATTTGAATCAGCCGCTCCCGCTGCTCCCCGGCCACTCCCTTAATAGCGAGAATCTCCGCCACCTCCGTCATGGTATACTCCCGAGTACTCCGTCTAAGCTTGTGATTCAGATACTGGGTCACGGCTTGGCTGAACGTGGCATAGACCTGTCCCGGCTCACCCTGGTCTCCCTCCACCATTGCAGTGGCCGCCGCCAGTGCCCGCATAGCGCGTAAGCCCGGTTTCAGAACCGTGGCCAGGGTCTTCACCCGGGGGCCGGCCCAGGGAGCGGCAAAGAGTAAAACCGTTGCTAGATTCAAAAGCAATACACCCGTGGTGTACCACCCTGCACCGGTCCTGAGCCAGCGGGGCCGCCCGGTCTTCAGGAAACGAATATCCTTCCCCAGCAGGGCCACCTCGCGCCGGGTGGCGCCCGGTGAACCCGCTAAAGACTCAGCCCTGGGCATTACGTTCAAGGTGAAGGGTCCCACCATCTTTACGATATATCGCTTTTCAACAGGGTTAAAGTGGGGCAGCCGGATTTGGGGGATTGTGAAAGTACCCGCCTGGCGAGGGACAATGACGTACTCGATGGTCCTGGAACCGCCAACAATGTCGCCGAGCGATGGTTCACTACTGATCTTGGGATCAAATACTTCCAGTCCTCTGGGAAAGTTGATAACGGGAAGCTCCAGCGTCTTGACATTGCCGTCGCCGTTAATCGTCAGGGTGAAGGTGACGGCCTCATCCTGCCTGATCTCCTGACGGTCGAAGGCCCCGGAGAGGGAGTAGCGCCCCACCAACCCGGTGTAATCAGGGGGACGGTTACTGGCCGGGGTGGGTGCAACTTTCATCGTAACCGCCGGCGAGGTTATCACGCGATGCTCCACCCGGCCGGAGCCGAAAATGGAAAAGTCGTCAAAGAAGGGATCAAACTGCCGCCGACTGCGAGTCTGCACCCCTATTTTCAGCACGAGAGGATCGATCTCCAGTTCCCCGGATTGGGTGGGGAAAAGGGCCATCCGGCGCACCACAGCCGTATAGTAACGACGCCCTCCTATGACCCGCTCCCGGAGCTGCAACTTGCTGGGAGCGAACAGCTCTTCGGTCCAGAAACCCGTAAGTTTGGGCAAGGATACAATCTCCCATCCCGAGATATTCATCTGCGTGTACAGGGTCCAGGTGACGGTGACTTGCTCACCGCGATAGACTTCCTGCTGATCCACTTCAGCAGCTATATAGAGGGCGCTGGTCCTGTCCGGGCTGCCAGGCCGGGCCGCGGCCGCAGCAGGCACCACTTCGATCTGCACGGGGGTCGTATGCAGGGTGGTACCATCAACATTAACGGCCAGGCTGGGGATGACCTGCTTCCCGGTCTTCCTGGGCAGCAGCATCCATGAATAGCTGGATGTCGAAGAAACGACACCGTTTATGATCTGTACACTCCGGGAGGTCGAGGGCCCTGATAGAATCCTGAAATCAGCCAGCCCGACTTGGGAGACCGACTGGATATCACCATCCTCCGCTCTGACCTCCAGCGTGAAGCTTTCTCCTTCCACAATCCTGGTATTGCTGACAATGGTCTGAACCCGGGGTTGAGCTGTCAGACTGGTGGCTATCAGGAAAATGATCCAGCTATTTTTCATACCCTATCTCCCAGGGCATAAAGAAAAATTGCCGTTTCCATGCTGGACATGTATCCCACCACTATTCTTCTACTTCATAGGGCAATTAGTATTACCAATCCTTCTCCAATTTAATGGAGGTCGGCGGTCGATAGGTCCGCTTCGTAAGGTTTTCCTCGCTTGCCCGAAGCGCATTCAGAATGGCCTCCGCTTCTTCCCGCTTCAGGTCATCTTGAGGTTGGACCTGCCGGGGATCAGCAGCAGACTGCTCCTCCGGCTGTTCCCGGGACTCCTCGCCCTGAGCTGGCTGCTGTTCCGGGGAGCTTTCCTGCGGCTCTTCCGGCTGGGATTGGCTCTCCTGCTGGCCTGATTGTTCTTGTGATGAGTCCTGCCCGGAGGATTCGGGCTTCTCCTGTTCGGCATCCGGCTGTTCGGCTGGCGACTGGCGCTGATCTTTCTGTTGCTGCTGCTGTTCTGCAAGTTGCCTGGCCAGCTCATAATTGATCCGGGCATCTTCATCATCGGGATTCAACTCCAGGGCCTTGCGGTAGAAATCCTTGCTCTCTTCTATCCTGCCGGCCCGGAAAAGGCTGTTGCCCAGGTTGTAAAGGACCCGGGCCTGGGCCTGTCGGTCATTGGTCCGCAGGGCCGCTTGATACTCCTGGAGGGCCTTCTGATATTCACCAGTACCGTAGGCTAGATTACCGAAGTTGTAATGGAGCAATGGGTGATCGGGATGTTCCCGAAGCAGCTCTTCATACCGCTGCCATACTTCATGCAACTCCGGCGGAAGAGCCGGTAAAGGCTGGGATTCGCCGGGGGACACCTGGCCTAGAAGCATAAGTGGTAGAAGTAACACTATTGCGGTTTTAGGCATATCTACTGCGCGCTTTCGGGGCCTCCCGACGACCACCTGGCAGAAACAATTCCAGCAGGAAGCAGAGTAGGGCGGGGAGAGCAAAAAGCTGGTAGCGGTCCTCAAACTGGGAAAACTCGTGGGTTTTGAGGGTGCGTTTCTCCATGGACAAAATTTCCTCCAACAACCCATCCAGATTCCCGCTGCGGTTATCCACTCTGCTGTAGGTGCCCTTGCCGGCCTGGGCCAGGTCCTCCAACATGAGCTCGTTGAGCACGGAAGTAACTACCCGGCCTGAGCGGTCCTTCTTGAACTCCTTACCGTCTTCAATGGGGATAGGCGCCCCTGAGGGAGAACCGATCCCGACCGCGTGGATGATAATACCCGTTTCAGCCGCCTTTCGGGCCAGCTCCAGGGCCCTCCCGTCGTGATCTTCGCCATCGCTCAGGATCACCACTGATTTGTACTTCTTAGTTTCCGGATCGAAGGTCCGCGTGGCCAGCTCCAGAGCTTCGGCGATCACCGTACCCTGAACCTGCACCAGCCTAGTATCCACAGCGTTAAGGAAAAGTCGGGCCGCGGCGTAATCGGCAGTGAGGGGGAAATGCAGGTGGGCCGTACCGGCAAAAACGATCATCCCGACCCGGTCCCCCCGAAGACCATCGATGAGCCGTCCGGCCTCATATTTGGCTTTCTCCAGCCGACTGGGCTTAACGTCGGTGGCGTCCATGCTGGTGGAGGTATCCAGCAAGAAAATCACGTCCACGCCCTGGCGCTTGAGCTCCACCACCCTGGTGCCAACCTTGGGGCCCACCGCCGCCAGAATCAGAAATCCAAGCCCCAGAAAAAATAATCCGTTTTTCACCGGCTGCCGGGGAAACCGCACCCGGCCCAGCACGTACCACTGCACCCGGCTTTCACCAAGCCGCTTGAGCCGGCGGGTGGCCCGCCCCTGCTGCCATAAACTCC
>JBGVTM010000146.1 GCA_041862535.1 Candidatus Neomarinimicrobiota bacterium
GGCGAGCAAGGGGTCATGAAGGGAGCCGATGTAACAGCGGCTGCCACCTGCTACTACCACGAACGGCTTATCGACCAGTAAGAAATTAATGCGATTGTCTTCATCATAACCTTCGAAGAAATCCCCCTTGTCCGTTTTAAGATAGATGAAGTGAGTGGAGAAATCGTAGAACTCAATGTCTTTTTCGCTAAGCCACGGCTCTAACTCCAGCTCCAGCCGGGATATTCCCTGTTGCATCGCTTCATAAGTTCCCATGGAATCATTAGCCAGGAAATAAAGCGCGAAATCGGATTCATCTTCTGGTTCCGTAGTATCGCAACCTATCAGACCGATTAGAACACTGGTTATAGCTATGAGGATAGCATATTTATTCATGGTTACCCCTTCCTCACCCCACCTGCACCCTCGCATTCTGCGGGGAAAAGGTTCTTGCTCGACTCGCTGCTTTCAATCCACTGATGATGAAAGATATAGAACGCCCACTACTTTTACAAGTGCTATCATACGATTGTCGAGGAAAGCTAAAACTGATCAAGACAGTTACACTTCATTGCACAGGTATGGTTACCCTCTAAGAAACCTGGCGCATTTGCAGGAGTCCGCGGATGTGGTCTGGTAGCCCGGAAAATTTAAACCCCCGACGAGAATAGGCTTATCTCGCTGGGGGGATCCGCCAGCTGGCGGACAGTAGCCCGTAGGAGAATCGAACTCCTGTTGCCAGATCGAAAATCTGGAGTCCTCACCACTAGACGAACGGGCCGCCAGAGGCGCGTGAATTTAGGTGCGGTCAAAACAGGCATCAAGAAAATAGCCCGGCTGTTCCTTACTGCGATCACCCCATTGGGTGCCGCCCGCATCAGAGTGTATATTTGCGCGGTTCCCAATCGAGCGGAAACATGGAGACCGATACCCGCAAACTGCTCCTCTGGTTGAGCCTCTTTTCCCTGGCTTTCGGGTATATCGAGGCGGCGGTAGTGGTCTACCTGCGGGAACCGTACTATCCCAATGGGTTCCAATTCCCCCTGGCAGCCGTCCCCTCCCGCCTAGTCTGGACGGAGGTAGGCCGGGAGGCCGCCACCCTGCTGCTGCTCCTCAGTGTCGCCTGCCTGGTCGTACGCCATAACCTGCGGCGCTTTGCCGTCTTCGTCTTCTGCTTCGGCGGCTGGGACCTGATCTATTATCTGGCTCTGAAACTGCTCGTGGACTGGCCTGCATCCCTGCTGGATTGGGACGTCCTCTTCCTGATTCCCTTTCCATGGACCGGCCCCGTGCTGGCACCGATGCTGGTTTCGGTGGCACTCATTGCCGCGGCCGTCTTGATCTTGAGACTACCTCCGGATCAACCCCCACACTTCCGCCGGCTGGACTGGCTGGTCGAAATTCCGGCAGGCCTGGTAATCATCGCCAGCTTCCTGTGGAACTTTCCAACCCTCAGGGCACAAGAGGTGCCCCGGTCTTACCCGTGGTGGCTATTCGCGATCGGACTGGCTACCGGCGTAGGTTGGTTTGCCTGGCGCCTGGCCCACCACCGGAAGACAACAGCCGCCGCCAGCAGGTAACAGCCCGCCCCCAGCATCACCACCGCCGAAAAGCCCAGATTCAGCGCCGCTATGGTTGCCAGCGGGGTGGTAATCACGGACGCGAAACCATTCACCCCCCAGGCCCAGGGGATGAGATGCTCGGCCCGGGCAGCATCCAGCCAGCGCACTCCCGTCGGGAAAAATATCCCCATCGCCAGCGCCAGGGGAGCCAGGGCAGCGACGACTAGCACCAAGCGCCCACCTTTGTCCAATGCCGCCCAGCCCGGGGCTAATAAGGAGACGCCCACAAACAGGATCACTAATAAAAGTATAATTGCGGCTACCGCACAGGGGATGAGCATACCCACCGATGGCGTCAGACGCCCCGACAGCATACTACCCACTCCCGCAAACACCAGCAGGGCGGTAATCACCGCGGCGGTGGCGTACACCGGATCACCCAGCACCAGCACCAGCTTCTGGATCAGGACGATTTCCACAAACATGAAGCCGCAGCCGATGACACCGAAATACAGCAGGCTGGGGGGTCGCCGCAGGGATTGCTCTTCAGCGCGACCGGTCTTGGAGGCGCGGCCGCTGAACCATAGGGGCAGGAGGATCACCACCGCCCCACCCACCAGCAGCAGCACCAGTGTGATCCACAGCAGCACGTAACCCCACTCCGCCAGCATAACCCCGGCGGTACCCAGGGTATGGCGCATGATCGGCAGCGAGCGTAGCGTGAGGAAATGGTGGAAGAAGGGACGGTTGTCGGTGGGAGGTTTCAGGAAAAAGGGGGATAGAACGGCTCCGGGCGAGGAAGCCCCCACCGCCAGGGCCGCCAGAGACGGCACCAGGGTGGTATCGGCCAACTGGTGGTAAAAACCGGTCCGCTCCACCTTATCCTGGTCTGGTAGATAGAGCAGATCGAAGCCTTCGGTTGCGGCAAACCGGCGGATGCGCCCGAGCTCCTCCGATGTCCAGGGACGGCGGGAAAGGACCATTGTGGCGACATTCCAGCTGCCGATGGCCGCCAGATGCGCACCGGCATCCGCCACTTCTGTTGGCCTCGATTCCCTCAGGGCTGCCGCCAGTAGATTGAATAGCTTCAAAGGCCGCCGCGGCGGACTGTCCAACCAGGTGCTGATGCACACCAGCCCATCCGGCGACAGGCGCTCCAACATGGCCGCCGCCCCTTCCCGGGTGAGCAGGTTGTTTTCATAAATGGCCTGCATAGCCGCCGAAGCACTCACCACCCCGCCCGTCGGTGGCACCATGATCACGTCAAACTCCCCCTCACTTCGGTAAAGGAAACCCCGGGGTTCGGTTAGCACCAGCTCCACCCGCGGATCCCGGTAGATGGAGCCGAGGCCGGACTCTCTCCCGGTGAGATAATCCAGCGCCTGCGGCAGCTCCGGATGCCGCACGACGGCAGTGACGCTGCTGCTCCCCACCATCAGGGCCTGCTGCACCTCCGCGCCGGTGCCGGCTTCCAGCACCAGTACGCGTCGGGGCCCGGTTTGGCCGGCGCCGAACGAGCGCACCCGGTAGGGCAGGCTGAAACTGGCGTGCCGCAGGGGCGCGCTAGCGGACGTGTCATCCAGCAGGGGCAGTGATCCCATCGGATTACCGTCCAGATATGCCTCCGCCTGGGGCTTGATCTCACCCTGGTAGGACAGGCTCAGGCCGGTGGCGGACCGCAAAGTCGGGCCTCTGAGAATAGTCAATACACCCAGCGGGCTGGCCCGTTCCAGCAGCACCTCCGTGTCCGGCATCAACCGCGTGCGGCTCAGGGCCTTGTACGGGGACATGGCCGGATCAAGCGGCGCCCACGTCAATAAGGCCGTTACCGCCAATACACCCAGGCCGGCAACCGCGTACAAGGCGGTATCTTTCCAACGTATGTGGGCGCGCATCTGAAACAATGTGCTCCCTGCATACACCAGTCCCAGACCGCCGGTGGCCAATCCCAGGCAGGCCGGAATCCCCACCGGATGCCAGTGATGGAGGAGCAGCAGTCCCCCCAGGGCCCCCGCGCCCGAACCCAGGAGATTGGCACCGTAGTTCAAGGCGATCCGGCCCGGCGCGGCTGAAAACACCAGAATCAGGCCGAAAGCCCCGCCAAAAAACGGCAGAAACAGCATCAGGCAGAGCAGGGCTAATCCCCCCAGCTGCCACGGCTGCCACACGGCCAGGAAGGTGTCAGTGGGAATCAGGGCCAGCAGCGGCTTCAGGCCGGCCATGGCGGCCCCGGTAAACAGCAGCGCGAAGGAAAAGGCCCGGTCGAAATGGCGCTGCCAGAATGATCGAAACACGTGCATCAGCGTGCCGCTGGCCCCGAAGCCCAGCAGCGCCAGGCTGATCACCAGATAAGCGAAATGGTACCACTGGAGGTAGGATAGGACGCGCAGCAGCACTACCTCGTAAGCCAGGAGGCTGAAAGACAGGCCGAATAGCAGCACCGGCAGCAGCCGCTGTCCAGGTGAAGATTTATTGCCCATGATGTTCGCTATTGATCGTGGCGCCCGGTAAGGGGCACGAACCTCACCGGGATGAGCTGCCTGGAGGTGACCCGGCCATTCTTCTTCTCCACCAGCACCAGGTACTGCGTCAGAAAGGGATGCCCCACCGGAATGACCATCCGCCCCCCTTCGGCCAGCTGCTGCACCAGCGGCGGGGGAATGTGCTCGGGGGCCGCGGTCACCACAATGGCGTCAAAAGGGGCCGCCTCCGGCCAGCCGTAGTAACCATCGGCGGTGCGGGTCTCAATATTGCCATACTCCAGCGACGACAGCGTCGCCCCGGCTCTATCGGCCAGCTCCGGGATGATCTCGATGGTGTACACCGTATCGGCGATCTGCGCCATGACCGCGGCGTGGTAACCGGAGCCGGTGCCCACCTCCAGCACCCGGGACCCCGTATCGAGCAGGGCCATCTCGCACATGTAGGCCACGATGAAGGGCTGGGAAATCGTCTGCCCGTAGCCGATCGGCAGGGGGCTGTCGGTGTAGGCCTGGCGAATCTCGTCCGCCGGGACGAAACGGTGGCGGGGTACCGCCCGCATGGCCGCCAGAACCCGCCGGTCATCGATCCCCCGCCGCTCGATCTGCCGCGTGACCATCTTCTCCCGCTGGGCGGCGTATCGCGCCTCATCCTGAGGGCGTAGGTCACCATAGCCCGTAGGATACTCTACCGGCGGTCGCCAGGAGATAGCCGCTCCTCCCGCCAGCATCAGTGCTAGTAAATACCGTAGATCAGGGTGTCGGGGTCTCACACAACCGCTCCTTTCCGGCCCTCACAGGCCAGGACCCTTCAGCAGCCCAGCTTCATGAAATGGTAGGGAGGAAATCCGCTTAGTGCAAGGATTTCAGGGCGCCTGCCCGGCCACCACGCGCTTGACCGGCGGTATCAACACCAGCGTCAGGGCCGTAAGCGCCGCCAGCGTCACGTAGGCTACCGTGAAAACCCAGGCAGGGAAGTCGTAGTACAGCAGATCGTAAAGCAGCTGGCCGATAAAGGTGCGCTCGTAGCCCACCCCACCCGACCGCACCAGCAGCCAGTTCTCCAGCAGCGTGAGCGGACAGATCTGACCAACGACCGCCTCCACGGCCACCAGCGCGATGCAGCCCAGGTGCACCCAGCGGAAGACCCGGTTACGGATCCAGCGCCACCCAAGCACCGCTCCCGCCAGGATCAGCATGAATCCCACCAGCACGAAGCTGGCATACCCCAGGTGGATAAATACAACTACATCAGTCAGAAACGACACAACTCAGATTCTTACTACTAGATACCAGCCTTACAGGGGTAATAATGGCTCCCATCAGGTGGGAACATCTCCAACATCGCGGACTTTAGCCTGCGGGTGGGCTAAAAATGAAATCTCAAGGCTAATGCGGCCTCTGCCCCCGATAACCGGATGGTGTGTTCCTCCATGGTTAACTTTCCATATTGATTAGTCTCAACACTCTGCTCCGGAACAACCATTGGGGACGTAAATCTTTGTTCCACACTGCCCCATATTGAAACATGCCGCGAAAGGTAATAATCGATACTGCACCTTAGATGGATTCCGATCACGTTCGTTCTAACCGAATAATCATGTGCGTAGGCAGTACTGTATCCCGCCAACCTCCCTTTTACCGAGAGCAAATTAGTGCTCAGACCGGACCCCACGGTAAATTCCCACGGGTCCTCTCTTAACGGGCTGGTAGCTCTGAGGACCAAGTTCAAGTGCAAGCCAGTTGAGGAAAGGCACCCGATGCCCTCATAACTATCAAAACAGGCATGCACTTCTTCCCACCACGATAAATCAGTATGTGAAAATCCTACCCGCAGACGCGGAGTGAGGCTATAGGCCAGCTCCAAACTCCAGGAGATTGGAGCTTCGCGCTTCTTAAAATGCAAAGCGCGTCCACCTAGCCCTGAACTTAGAAATGCGCTTTTAATGTGGGACATAGCATCAGTTTTCCACCACATTTCTAATCCGTAGGAAATATGGAACCTCGATGCCCATTGAGCAGCTAGAGACCTACGAAGCTCGCGCCTTCCGTCAGAAAATGGAACCTTTGGCTTACTTATGTCCCTATACACCGACTCAGCCTGCGCAACTGAAGACAACACAGGCCTTTCACCCTTTTCACCTGACAGCAGGTGCACTAGAGGATAAGGTGGGTCGGAAAATAATGCATTTTCTCGAATCCATAATAAAAGTGACCGATATTTCTCGGAGTCACCTTGGACGGAAAAATGATTTTCACAACCGTTAATAGCCGCAACGATACATCCCAGGATCGATCCGGCAATAGCTCCCCGTGTACTAAATGATGCCAGGGCGGTACTGCAAATAGGGTAAATGAGGGTAAAGGGAGTCTTCGCTTCCCAGCCATATAAAATCCGATTGGCCTCACTCTCCCGGCCCACGGTACCTAAAAAAGATCCCAATATGCCTCCCAAAAACAGACCGGAGATAATCCCGGTCCGGTAGTGCGCCTCGTTTTCGACAGTAACCCGCTCGATCTGGGAGACAGGTAGCAGATTGGTAAACTCGCGTATCCCTTGCCAGCGGAAGGGGTCTTCATCCTCCCATAGGAGTAGTAAAGTGTCCGTAGAACACATCAGCACTCCGCTGTAAGATCTATCATCAGAAGTAGTTATGGTTACCTGTTTACCTTTTTGCTGTGAAAAAAATATATCTAAAATAAATGCCGCCTTCCGATGAGCGGCGAGCTCGGAGAGATTATATATCGTCGGACCTGCTATAATAACTCGTACTTCTTGAACCGAGTCAAGTGAGACAAGTCGAGGTGTGCCATTCTGAATAATATAGATGAACGTACTATCGGGTGCGTCAGTAATAAGAATTTGATTCATACCCACGGCGTAAGTCGCGCCTGATTTAAGAACTACTTCCACCTCTTCACCAAGCAGGGTTACGACGTGTGTCAAAATACATAGAAATATAAGACTTAGAGGCCTCAATTCAATAGATCCTCATCTATAAAACTAATCTGACTATAAGCACCTATCTATAGAAAGAACTCCACCATTTAACTTCAATTGACATCTCTTCCAATTATCTGATCCGTCCGTCATGGATAGCATTGGCATTTTATAGACATCTATATGTTAAAAATCATCAATGAAAGCAGCCGTAATATACATAATTCTATATCCATTAGATGAATTATTTGGATAGGGATAGAATATTCCACCATAGTTTCCGGATTTGCGCTTGTCCTCCCTCTAACACACCCTGTACGGCCTCACATTATACATGCTAAACATCATTGCGCATCTGCACCCGATAGTTGCTGTCAATCGCCTTCCAGCTCATCCAGCAGGGCCACCGCCCGGCGCATATAGGGGATAACGACGGAGCCCCCCACCACCAGCCCGATGTTGAACACCTCATAAAAAGTCTCCCGGTCCACCCCTTGCTCGTGGCACTGGATCAGGTGGTAGGCAATGCAGTCGTCGCAGCGCCGCACCAGCGAGCCTACCAGTCCCAGCAGCTCCTTGGTGCGCCGGTCCAGACGCCCGGCTTCGTACACCTTGCTGTCCAGCCCGAAAAAGCGCCTGGTCTCCAGGTTACCCTCCGCCAGGATCTTCTCGTTCATGTGCGCCCGAAAACGTTCGAAATCTTTCAGCCTGCTCATGTGCATCTCCTGATGAAATAGAAATTGAAGGGAACTAAGCTATCAGCGATTCATCTATCGGCTATGGCCTACATAACCATGGAGTATTATGACGTTTCTCGCTGACTGCTGATTGCTGACGGCTGAACGCTATCCCCCCAGCACCTCCCCCAGCTGCTCCACAAAAAACGCATTCTCCTCGGGCAATCCAATGGTCACCCGGATGAGCGCCGGCCAGCCGAAGGAGAGCAGGTGCCGCACGATCACCCCTCGGTGCAGGAGCTGCTCCGTCAGGCTCGTCGCCGCCGCATCACTGGGCAGCTTGAGTGTCAGGAAGTTCGTGGCGGAGGGTATGGTTTCCAGACCCAGTCGCTGGAAGGCCTCCAGCAGGTAAGCCCGGCCCGCCTGGTTGTTGTTCAGAGACCGTTCCAGGTACTCGCGGTCCTCCAGGGCCGCCAGGGCCGCCGCCTGGGCCGGACGCGACGGCTCAAAGGTCAACTTCACCTTCAGCAGGTTGCCGATCAGTTCATCGTGCGCGAAGCCGTACCCCACCCGCAGGCCTGCCAGACCGTAGACCTTCGAGAAGGTCCGCAGCGTAATGACGTTGTCGTAGCGGTAGTGCATGGAGTCGGGATAGTCCGACTGCTCCCGGGCGTACTCGAAGTAGGCCTCATCCAGAATGATCAGCACCCGCTCAGGCACCCGCTCCATGAAGGCATCGAACTCCGGCACGGTGAAGTAGGTCCCGGTGGGATTATCAGGGTTAGCGAGATAGATGATCTTGGTGTACTCGTTAATCTCATCGGCCATGCGCGGCAGGTCGTAGTGGTAGTCGCGCATCGGTACCCAGTGGGTGGTGCGGCCGGAGGCATCGGCCAGCACCCGGAAGCCGACAAAGGTGCCCCGGGCCGAGATGATCTCGTCACTGTCCAGCAGGAAGGTGCGCATAATGGCCGACATGATCCCTTCGCTGCCGCTGCCGGTAACGACGTTGGCCAGTCGGACGTTGAAGCGCCCGGCCAGGGCCGCCCGCAGCTCATGAGATGTCTGGTCCGGGTAGCGGTGGCTCTCCAGCAGGGCCTCCTGCGCGGCGGTCAGGGCCCTGGGTGAGGGACCCAGGGGATTCTCGTTGGACGCCAGCTTCACAATGCGCTCCAGACCCAGCTCCCGGGCCAGCTCCTCCACCGGCTTGCCCGCTTTGTAGGGCGCCAGACTCTTGATATAGGGCGGCACCAACGGCATGGACTGCTATCCCACCATAATGGGCAAAGTGTGGGACTCCTTCACCGCTGAGAGGACCATCATGGTCTCGATGTGCTGGACCCCCGGCAGGGTGCTGAGCGTCTCGATGATAAACCGCTCGTAATCGGGAATATCCTTGGCCACTACCCGCAGAATATAATCCGCCCGGCCGGTCACATGATAGCAGGCCACGATCTCGTTCACATCCTGCACCGCTTCAACAAACCTCAAGATGGCGTCGTGCTGATGCCGGGCCAGAGTCACCTCTACCAGGACCAGCAGGCCAATGCCGACCGCGGTATGCTCCAGGCTGGCGTAGTAGCCCTGGATCACTCCGCCCCGCTCCAGCTTCTTCACCCGCTCCAGCGCCGAAGCCGCCGAGAGGCCCACTTGCTTGCTGAGCTCTGCGTTGGTCATGCGACCCTGCTCCTGAAGCAGCGTCAGAATCTTTTTATCGATGCTGTCCAGTTTGTTCATAGCTTCCCACCACTTTAATCAGTCCTGTCATTCCGAATATAACGAGGAATCTCACTGATGAGATGCTGCACTTCGATCAGCATGACAATCAGGTCTAAGTTTACGATGATCCGGATAGGTAATGCAGTCGCTCTTGATGTCCAAATGCCCCTTGCCCCCGATATGCCTGTCCTGTGGACGCAAGCCGGGAGGGAAATCACCGGAGGTGCGCTCCCCGTAGATCTTACGCCGCCGCGCGGGTGATCTTGCTCATCGCCCGCTCCAGATCGTCGATAATATCCGCCACGTCCTCGATCCCGACCGAGATACGCACCAGGCCGTCGGTGATGCCGTAGGCCAGCCGCTCATCCTTCGGCACACCAGCGTGGGTCATGGAGGCCGGGTGCTCGATGAGGGTGTCCACCGTCCCCAGGCTGACGGCCAGGGTCAGCAGCTTCACATTGTCCATTACGGTGATGCCCGCGTCCAGGCCGCCCTTAAGCTCGAAGGAGATCATCCCGCCAAAGCCCTTCATCTGCCTTTTGGCCAGCTGGTGATACTTGAAATGCGGCAGGCCGGGATAATTTACCTGTTCCACCTCGGGGTGCTCATCCAGCCATTCGGCCAGGGTCATGGCGTTGGCGCACTGGCGCTCTACCCGCAGGGCCAGGGTCTTCATCCCCTGGTTGATCAACCAGGCATCGAAGGGGCTGGGATTGCCGCCCATACGCTCCATATGGTGCCACAGGTCGTGGCGGATAAAGTCCACCTCCCGGCTGACAACCATACCCCCCACGGTGGTGCCGTGGCCGTTGAGATACTTGGTGGTGCTGTGCACCACATAATCGGCGCCGAGAGCCAGGGGCTGCTGAAGTATGGGCGTGGCGAAGGTATTGTCCACCGCCACCTTCAGGCCGTGGGCGTGGGCGACCTCGCTCACCCGGGCGATGTCACACATGTCCAGGGTGGGATTGGCCGGCGTCTCCAGATAGACCAGCCGCGGCCGATCCGCTTTTCGGATGGCCTCCTCCAGCTGCTCGGGCCCGTCAATGCGCACCAGCACGTGGTGGATGTCCATCTCGGGCAGCAGGTTCTCAATGAGCTCGGTGGTGCCGCCGTACAGGCTGCCGTGGGTTATCAGCGTCTCACCAGGCCGCAGCAGAGTAAACAGCAACGTGCTGATAGCCGCCATCCCCGATGAGAAAGCCATCCCCACCACCTCCGGGTAGGGATCACCGTCCTTCATCTGCTGCCGCAGCTGCATCCCTTCCAGGGCCGCCACCTTCTCC
>JBGVTM010000147.1 GCA_041862535.1 Candidatus Neomarinimicrobiota bacterium
GTATTGGGTATCAAGGACATTCGCATATCTCCTCCATTCAATAAGGGCATTTTCCAAGTGCTTAACAGCTGCAGCCTTGTGCTTTCGGCCATTGAATTCCCGAAAGCGTTGCAGTTCCACGGCCCCGCGGATCTTATGGGCGTAATAGGCACCAAGATGGGCTTGAGCCCTGATATCACCGAGGGTCTCTCTGAGTTCTTGGTTGCCACCGTCAGTCATGCCGGTAAGAGTAGCGAGCGCTGTCTTTGCGTATTGTTCCAGATTGTCCGCTACCTGCAGGGGCGAAATGCCGGAATTATCGCCATTGACAAAATCGGGGATGGTGGTAAGGCCGCTTCCTTCCATGGTCTTGTTATCGATAAAATCGTTGACAGTATGGAAACCGTCGACGGTATTACCGAAACCGCTGCTGATGCAGGCCTCAACCCACCACATATAATCCCAGGATAACCAATGAAACTGGTTGACCAGGGGAATTACCCTAGAGGCCGACTGCCATGCGTTATAGAGGGCATTGGCATCAACATTTGGGAACCGGTTTTTGATCAAGCCCTTCAGCAGGTCCGTAGGGGTGTCCGGGTCATATCCCAGCCTGCCCCAGAGCAGGAATTTGTACCAGTGCTTTTCGTTCTCGAGCTGCCTGGGAAACTGGGGATTTTTGCTGAAGCTCTCGCGCCCCCAGCAATGCCGGTCGGAACCCATGTAGTACCCGGCGGTCAGACGGCCTGTCGGAAAGTTCAGGATGAACTGCCTTACATAGTCAGGATCGCCCCAGCGCAGGATATAGATGTCGTCGTTTCTGAGGTTCCACCAGGTTGACTTCGACTCGACCGCGGGTAGGTTTTCCAGAAAATCGTCCCAGAGCCACGGTGGTTTGGTTGTGGAATAAAGACGCGCCTTAACATACTTGTAGCTCAGGTCGTACCCGTCAGGAAGTCGGCTGAAATGGGACTCCATAGCATCATAGTCCGTTAGCCAGTAGCGGTGGATGAAATGAACCTTCCTTTCGGGATGTTCCTGTTTGAAGTCCATCACGCCTTTTCCATAGCTATCCCACAGCCAGTCCTCCTTTTCTGCTTGCTCCATTCTTACTTCTTTTCCATTAATCGCCCAATGCATTTTTTCCCCGGATGTTATGCCAAGGCCCGCCAGCCTTGGGTAGGTACGGAAGAGCGCTTTAGTCGACTGGCGTATGTAGTCTATGGTGATTTGGTTGTCCGGATGCCTGGATATACCGTATGCGCCAATGTCAAATTCCCCTTCATCATTGAGATCTCTGGGAACAATAGGTAGCAATTCAATATTCCAGACAAACCAGTATATTTCTATCCCTCTGTCGTACGCGTAATCCATTATCTTTCTCCAGAAGTCTATTTTTTCTGAATGGTCCATTTCCTTGATGAGGTTTCCGCTTTTATCATATACATCGTCCAGGGCTACATCCGGATAATCATCCAGCCTTACTAACGTGGGGAAGGGATGGCGATTCCACAGGGAGAGCACATTGTACCTTTGCCGGGCCAGTTGATCCAGGTATTCCTCCCAGAAGGCCCAATCCCACATATGTTTCACATTTTCCCGGGCCGCCGTTCCAGTGTCATCGAAGCTGGGCTGCCGGTCATCCAGAGGGATATTGAATTTAAGGCCGCGCTTGGCGATAAAGGGGCTTTGGTCTTCATTCTTCATATCTGCAAGTGACCCGGCAGCTACTATTTCCGCGATGTTTATTCCACCGTACATGGCGCCCACCCGGTCGCCGCCAATGGCCCAGTAACCTAGGTTCCCACTATTGTCAGTTATTCTTAGTGCATAATCTTGGACTCCCATATTACCCGTACTTTTACCGCACCGGTTTTGCAGTTGGTATAATACGGCCAAAGAGTTGTCCTTAGCAATTACGATATACCGTGGTTCAGGTGACGGGGGTAGATTGGCAATCGATTGCAGAGTAACAGGATTGTGTCCCTTAGAAATGAGGACTTTTTGCAAATCCTGAGCAGCAAAAACGATGGCAGCTTCATTTGGATCATGGTAAATACGGATAGGGGCACCTGGTTCTGCGGCAGGTGCAGGCTGTGGGCTGTCAGCATCAAGCTGTTTATTAGGATCAAAATCTTGGATGTTGGTTTGGGCATAAATCGCCGGGTAAATCACCCAGAAGATCAAGCTTAGCATCACTGAAAACCGGATTGGTTTGGATTTCATACAAACACCTATTCAATTATTATCGTGTTCCACAATGAGTCGCATTGATTAGACCGTGTATAAACATGGATACGTCCTATGATGCACGCTGCACCCAAATGAGTGTCACCGTGAGTTCATTTCACCAAACGATACCAGGGTAGACGGTCCAGGGGGGCATCGACTTTTAGAGTACAGGGACCAGTCACCCTGCTGCCGTCATCGCCCTGCCAGATGCCCTCGGGGAAGACAACCTCTCGGCTCCGGACGCCTTTTTCCAATACGGGAGCCACCAGGATCGACTCGCCCAACAAGAACTGGTCCTTAATGCCGGCGTAGCCCTGGTGCGGATAGCCGTACTCCAGGGCACGGACCATGGGCTCACCGGATCGCGAGGAAGCCCGGGCCAGGGCTAAAATCTCTGCGCCCATCTTTTCGTGCAGGAGTGCCATGTCACGACAGAGGGCCATGTTCTCCCTGCTGAGCACACGCCACGGCGCGACGGAGAACTGCATCATGGGCATGAGCGCCGAACACTGCGCGGAACGTACGATGAGTTCCTGATCCAAGGGCTTGTCGGGATCACCGTAGAAAAAGGAGTATTCACCGCCGCCGATCATATCCGGACAGATATAGGCGTAGCCCATCAAGCCCAGCGCCAGGGCATCCGGGATGAGCTGATGCAGATCCTCCCAGTTGTGGCTCTTGTCACGTAGACGCTGCGCTAAAGGTTGGCCGGCCAACTTCCAGCAAGCACGGTACTCATTGAGCTTGAAGGTCAGCCCCAGTTTCGCCCAGAGCTCGGAAAAGGCATTGGGACTGATGTCCTGTACGGCCTTGATGTTCTGATCGTGATAGGCCCGGGCATCGCCGGCATCGAGTTTGAAGCCGTCCACACCGTACTCCTCAACGAGATAGGCCAGGCGTTCCTGGAAATAGCGCACAGCCTCTGGATTCGTCAGATCCAGCGAGGCGCTGTAGCCGTTCCACCAGGAGCGGATATAGGTGCCACCGCGTCGGTCCTTGAGAAAATAGCCCTTCTTTCGCTGCAGGCGGAAGGTTTCGCAGTCTGGACTGAAGTAGGGGCATATCCAGAGCATGACTTTGAATCCCTGGGTGTGGAGCGTGTTGATCATGTCCTTGGGATTGGAGAAACGCCCCGGATGGAATTCCCAGACCCCGTAGTCCTCCTGCCAGTTATCATCGATCATGAGCACGCCCGCCGGAAATCCGTTGCCCAATATATCCCTGGCATACTTGCGGATGCGATCCTCGCGCTGATCGTATATGAGCTCGATCCACGTGTTGTACTGCGGCTTAACAAAGAGCAACTCGTCGGGAATCTGACCGGTGCTGGGGAAAAAGGTGCGACTGACATATCGGAAGGCTTCACGCAGGGTGTCCCCTGGCTTGCCTGTCTTGATGTCGCTATCGCGAGACTCAACCTTGAGTGTTCCATCCTTAAAAGTAAATTTGAATGGTTCCTCACACCAGACATAGCGCCCTCGGTCGGAAATAAGCAGAGGCTGAGCCTGATTGCCGCGTGTATCACCGTAAAGGTCCCTCTCGAAGTCCGCCGCACCAAAGGGCATGGTCCGACCGTCGGTCACACAACCACCCCAAAAGTTTTCACCCTCAAGCAAGGTTAAAACACGCATGTCCGCCAGACCGGGGACAGACAACACATTCAGCACCACCATTATGGATATGCAAGAATAGGTACGAATCATAAAAAGTCCTTTCAACAGTATATGATCTCTATTTTCATTTGACATCTCCTCTATGGGCTTGAGTTTACCACGTCGCTCGAAACGTTACCCGAACTTGCATTATCTGCCTGTGTATCACTCGGGCGTGGCCAAAGACTAAAACGTAGGACACGTCATCTGCTCCGATTTCCAGTCAGGACGCTTCTTCTGCTAGATAGTTCGTAACGCAGAGTCCTATCCTTCGACGGATCCGCAAAGCAGTCTGAGTCCAGATTAGTATTCTTCACTGTTCTGTTTACGCCAACCAAGCCAATGGGGTGATGTCCTCCGATTAAGTAGTTCCGAATGGCTAAACGCACTGCCGGCAACATACCTGCGGGATCGAGAATAGCCAAAGCCAAAATGTATTGACCTTGCGAAACATCGGGCGAGAGCATGAATGAGCCATGAATCTGATAGATCTTGGGTTCCACCTCATACAGTTGCTTATCTTTGTTCCAATTGTCTCC
>JBGVTM010000148.1 GCA_041862535.1 Candidatus Neomarinimicrobiota bacterium
CTGTGGCTCCGGACAGGCGAGCATGTGATCCTAACCGGTGTTTCTACCGGCGCAGCCATAATATTAGGCGTTCCAGTAGGCATTTTGGCATCTTGTGTAGCTCGGTTGCGCGGCCCTCTACTGGGAGCCATAGGGATCCTGCAGACTATCCCGAGCCTCGCAATGTTGGCCATCCTGCTGGCGCTCACTGGAAAGATTGGGGCCCTGCCCGCCATTATCGCCCTGGCATTGTACGCCCTACTTCCCATTGTGAGAAATACGCTTACCGGGATTCAAGGGGTCTCGCCCGCAGCACTGGAGGCTGCCTGCGGGATCGGTATGACGGACCGTCAACAGCTATGGAAGGTCAAGATCCCCTTGGCCCTGCCAGTTATCGTGGCCGGCATCAGGACCGCCGCAGTCACAGGGGTGGGCATTGCGACCCTGTCGGCGTTTATCGGCGCGGGAGGGCTAGGGCAATTCATTAACCGGGGATTGGCCCTTTCCAACACTAACCTCATCCTTCTCGGAGCCATTCCTGCCGCCCTACTTGCTCTGGTTGTGGACCTCTCGATCGCAGCCATGGGGTGGGGCCTAGAACCCCGCAGGCACCGCCATTTACCTCAACGTCTGCGGATACTACTTCAAGGTTTAACGCTCTTACTTCCTTTTTTCATAGGGGTTGCTGGAGTCATTGCCTACATCTCTGGAGGCGCAATGAGGCCTGTATCTGGCCCCACCTCAACAATAGCGGGCCAGGGCCGTGCAGCAAACGTGGTAATCGCATCGAAGAACTTTACCGAGCAACTCATCTTGGGTGAATTAATGGCTCAACTTATCGGGGAACGGACAGAGCTGGCTGTCGAGCGGCGCTTTAACCTCGGGGGCACAATGATCTGTCACGGCGCCATTGTGAACGGAGAAATCGACATCTATGCCGAGTATACGGGAACTGGCCTGACCACGATCTTAAGGCGGGAGGTTGTTTCTGATCCCGACGAGGTGTTCGATGTAGTAGCGCGGGAGTACCGAAATCGCTTCGACATAGAGTGGCTCCAGTCCTTTGGTTTTAATAACACCTATGCCATTACGGTAAGGGAAAGGGATGCCCAAATGCACGGATGGGAGAAGATCTCTGATCTCAAGGCATCCGCTCCAAATCTGCGGGCTGGTTTCACCTCCGAATTCATGGAACGACCTGACGGGTACCCTGGTCTCCGAAAGGCATACGGGTTGAGTTTTGGCGAAGTTAGGGATCTTGATCCCGCGCTGATGTACGAGGCACTCGCCAAGGAGGAGGTAGATGTTATTTGTGCGTTTGCTACGGACGGCCGTATCGCTGCTTATAAGCTAAAACTGCTCTTGGATAACCGAGATTTTTTCCCGCCTTACCAGGCCGCACCCATTGTGCGAAAAGAAGTCCTCAAATCTCATCCTGAAATTAGAGAGGCGCTGGCTCCGCTTTCAGGGCTTCTTAATGATGCCACCATGCAAGGATTGAACTATAAGGTAGATGGCAAAAAACGCTCACCCCGAGACGCTGCCCGTGAGTTCCTGAAATCCCATAACCTGTTAAATGAGGATTAATTACCTATGTGCGGGATCGGAGTCGGCTCGGGGGGAGATGCCACGAAATGGTTAGGAGAACTATGATAGAAGGATTGATGCGTCCAGGGCCAGACGCTGAAGGTACGTACAAAGATGAAGGGTTTACTCTGCGGAGGGTGCATTATACTAAAGGCAGATCCATTGGCCAACAGTCTCGACAGCACGGTGACTCCCAAAATGCTCGGTGAAGATGCGGAAGTAGTAAAGTTCTTCCTTGCTCCGAATTATTGGGTACTCGTCTTGAGCCTGGGCCAGCTCGCCATCGGTGATCATATCTTCAACGTAGGCCGGAAGTAGCTTCGCGGAACCAGACCCCTGCGAGAACTCCTCCTTGAGGCGCCAGGCCACACTTCTGGGCAGGCGGGATTCAAATGCCTTTCTGAAGATCCACTTTTCGATCTTCTGATCACCTTCTGGTTTCTGTTTGTATTCGGATGGGATGGCCAATGAATAATTCAGTAGTTCCCCAGATATGAGAGGCGCCACTACCCGAACACCATGGCACTGGTTCATGCGATCCAGCCGCAGAGCAGCGTTGTTATGCAATAACCCGAGACATTCCCTCTGCCGCATAAATAGTTCTTCAGGTGGAAAATCCTTAAGGTACGTGTACCCGCAGAATATCTCATCACCCCCCTCACCGGAAAGCAGTACCTTGATGCCATGCTCGCGGGCATATCGGGATATGAGAAAATTTGAGACCGAACTCCTAACTAAAGACGGGTCGAAGGATTCCAGATAATAGATAACCTCAGATAAAACTCCTGCGATCTCCTCAAGCCCCACGATCATCTCACAGTGGTCCGAGTTAAGGACACGTGCCATGACTCGTGCCATTTTGATATCTTCGCTTTCCCCCACTCCTAAGGCAAAGGTCTTCAATTTGGCGTCTCTTCCGAACTTCTCTTTGCATGCCTCGCCAGCCAAATACGTGATTACGCTGCTATCGAGCCCCCCACTGAGGAGGCTGCCTGTTGGGATACGGAAGTCTACCCGATTTCGTACACTTCGCCGGACGATGGAGGAGATGTCCTTGACCATTCGATCCACATTCGAATGGAGCTCTGTAGGCGGAGCCTTGGGCAATTCCGAAAACCGGGTCAACCTCCCGCGCCTGTCCATAAAATAGCCTGCAGGGAATTCATAGACATCCTCGGTGACTTCGAGAATGCTTTTGAGTTCAGAGGCGAGGTATAGGGTCTGGCCCTTCCACCCGTAGTAGAGGGTCTTGATACCCAGGAGGTCTCTGGCCGCAAAGAGTTCATCCCCATCACATAGTGCAAAGGCAAAAATCGCGTCATTCAGATAGCGGAAGAAACCCCTGCCGTCACGTAGATAGAGATGAAGGA
>JBGVTM010000149.1 GCA_041862535.1 Candidatus Neomarinimicrobiota bacterium
GCAGGAGGGCTGCTGTGTGATAGGTCACCCGCATTTCCACCCCTTCATAGCCGTACACCTGATGCCGCATGTTCTTAAGACTCTCTTCCAATCCCAGCAGGTGCTTCGCCGCTATCCGCCCCAGTGCCACGATGAGTTTCGGTTGGATGATCCGGATCTGTTCTTTGAGATAGGGCAGGCACTGCTCAACCTCTGATGCCAGGGGATCCCGGTTACCCGGCGGCCGACACTTGAGAATATTACAAATATAGACCTCGCGCCGGGAAAGCTGAATTGCCGCCAGAACCCGGTCCAGGAGCTTGCCGGCCTTGCCTACAAAAGGCTCCCCCTGGCGGTCTTCTTCGAAGCCGGGAGCTTCACCCACAAACACCATGTCCGCAGCCGGGTCACCCACCCCGAAAACAAACCTGGTACGTGTGGCCCCCAACGGACAATTCTGGCAGCTGGAAATCTCCTCTTCAAAGGCCAGCAGGGCTGCTGTCTGATCGCCTGTAACTGGAGGGGACGGCGGCGGTTCACTGGTGGGGATTGGCTGGCCCAGGACTAATTGGTCACCGTACAGTTTCCGGTGACGCTGCAAATAGCGGACAGCCTGCTCAACGGATGGGGACATGCGATCTCACAATCTTAGGACTCTTCCGCCTCGACCTCATTATCCCGATCTACATAACGCCAGTTGAGATGACCATCCAGGAAATCCTCCATGGCCAGGACGCTCGATTTTTCCTCCTCTACAAATCCCTCCTCATCAACCGGCTCCGGCACCGCATATTCGTCTTCAGGGTATTCCTCTGAAAAGTCGATGCGTTCCGCCGCCCGCCGAGCGTTGATCTGCCGCGCCCGGTGACTGGCAACCACAACCGCTTCGAACACATCCGGCGTACGCTTGAGAATCTCCTGGAATGATAAAGTCTCTAACTTCATTTCACCTCCATGATAATGGCTTCGATCTCATTCACGGCCCGGTCAAGGTCGTCGTTGACCACCACATGGTCAAAATCTTTCTTGTAGGTCATCTCTTCCGGAATCCGCTCCAACCGCTTCTCGATTGCCTCCTGATCTTCAGTGCCGCGGCCCTTCAGGCGTTCAATGAGGGTCTCGAGATCGGGCGGCTCGATAAAAATGGCGACCGTTTCATCCGGGAATTGCCGCTTGATGTTTACACCGCCCTTCACATCCAGATCCAATAGCAGAGCCTCGCCCTGGTTCAGGACATTCTGCAAAGCTGAACGCAGGGTGCCGTAGCGGTATCCGTGAACCCATTCCCACTCGGCGAACTGGTCGTCGGCCACATAGGCATCGAATTGCTCATCGGTAAGAAAAGTATAATCTTCTCCGTTCGTTTCGTAGGGCCTGCGCGGACGTGTCGTCGCCGAAACCGAGAAGTGCCACTCGGGATGGCCTTTCTGCAGCACCCTGCGAATGGTAGTTTTGCCCGCTCCCGAGGGTGCACTTATGACCACCAGATGCCCGCTACTCATATGATGTTCTGCACCTGCTCACGTATTTTTTCCAGCTCGTCCTTTATCCGCACGACCAGATGGCTGATGTCGATGTGGTCCGTCTTGGCACCGAGGGTGTTCACTTCCCGGCCTATCTCCTGGAGAAGAAAACCCAGTCGCTTGCCCGTATCTTCGTCATCTTCAACGTAGGCCTGAAACAGATCCAGATGACTGTTAAGGCGGGTGCACTCTTCGGTGATATCCCGCTTTTCCGACAGGACGGCCGCTTCCTGGAGCAGCTGTCCTTCATCAACGGGGACACTGTCCATAAGTTCCTGAAGCCGGCTGCGATAACGCTCCAGATCTCCGGCTCGGCGTTCCCGAGCCAGATTCTCGATCAGCCGCACGTCCTCCCAAACCTGGGCTAAGCGCGAGCGCAGGTCTGCGGCCAAATTAGTCCCTTCCGCCGCCCGCATTTCTTCCACCTTGGCTAAGGCCTCTCTCAGAGCCTCCAATAACAGCTCCAGCAGAAGGTCCTCCCGATCAAATTCCTCAACCGTAATGACATCATGCATGGCCGTGTAGTGCGAAAGAGAGGGGCTCTCCGTCAGGGCCAACTCCTCCTGGATTTGTTTGAAAACCTGCTGATACTGCCGCAGACGAGCCCGGTTTACCTGGATGGGAGCCTCGGTTTCTTCAGCAATATCCAACACGACGGTCACATTGACCTTTCCCCGGGAGAGTGCCTGCTGGACTTCCTGGCGTACCTGGGGCTCAAACTTCTGCATTACCTTGGGCAGTCTGGGTGTCAAGTCAAAGAACCGGCTATTAAGGCATTGGATGTCCACTGAGAGCGTCACGCCGCCACGGGTGACCTGGCCCTGTCCATATCCGGTCATGCTTCTTACCATGAAAACCACCGTAATAAGTCGCATAAACTAATATACCAAGCCAGCATAATCAATGATTGCTTTTCAGTAACCCCTTAAAATTTTAATAGATAGAGTCTACTATTATCCAGCACTCTCAGATCATGAGAGGAGGCTTCACTCAGCTCCGAGGAAAGCGCGCAGCGTTTCCAGAAATAGAGTGATGGACAGCTGATGGGTGGGTTCAAAAACCCCGGCCCGTGTATTTTCAACATAGGCATAATCCACGTGGAATATCGGGAAGCTGAGCCCGACCCCCAGTGTGAAGGGGTAGAGGGTTGCGCTACCACCGCGAAGCCGCAGGTTATTATTGATAACCAGCTCCACCCCGGCTTGGGCAAGAAAGCTGACCTGCCCGAGCTCGAAGGCCCGCTCCAGCCGTCGGCCGTCCAGGCGGCTGCTGAGCTCGCCCTCGATGACCACCGGTCGCCGGATCAAAGGGAGTGTAAAATCCCCTTTCAAGCCCGTTGTAACCCGGGGAGCCGTCGTCGCCCACCTGCCGGTACTCCAGTACACCTGGGTGGTGGTAAGATCCTGCAGCATCAGGCCCATTGAAAGGGCGCGTCCAAATGCCCGCCAGACCCCGAGGTCAAAGCCCAGGCCCAGGCCCAGTTCATCGGCCAGCCAGTGCCCAATAAGCTTCACACTGGTCCCCCAGTGCCAGCCCCGCTGGTTTTTCCGGGCCACCGACAGCAGAAGCCCCCATTCCCGCTGATTGAAATAGCTTATATTGTCAGGGTCAGGGCGCTCGTGAATGTCCAGGCGCCCATTTCCATTGCTGTCAGCCAGGGCAAGGGCACTGCGTGTATCGGGAATATCGTCCACCCCCCGCCGCACCAGCCCCAGCTGAACCGCCAGGTCGGGGGAGCTGATAAAGTTGACCGCCATGAGGTCGGCGCTCACCATACCGCCGAACTGCTCGCGGCGAGCCAGCACCAGGCTGGGCTGGCTGAGCCGCCCTACCAGCGCCGGATTATAAAAGCCGGTGGCAGCTTCATGGGTGTTACTCACTCCGGTACCCCCCATGGCCACGCTGCGGGCATCGCCGGGAAATTCAAACAGTTCCCCGGCGTACTTGGCCTGGGCGGCTAAAAATAGCGGGCTTACTATTACGAGGGACAACAGTAGTTGCCGCGGCAATTGGAGAGATATGATCACAGACCGTGCTTCTTCTTCAGCTTGTCCAGCAGGTTCAGGGCCTCAATGGGTGTCAGAGTGTTGATATCGATCTGTTTAAAGTCAGAGCGCAGCTCTTTTTCCTTCGCTTCAAATAGTTCAACCTGGGAGGAATACTCTGCACGAACCTCGATGGTGGCAGACTCGCTCTCCCGGTCAGCGAGCGTGGCCAGAATTTCACCCGCTCGCCGGATCACTTGAGCTGGAATACCCGCCATTTGGGCTACATGAATCCCGTAGCTGCGGTCAGCTCCACCAGGCACAATCTTACGCAGAAATACCACCTCCTGTCCATGCTCGCGAACCGCCACGTTAAAGTTTTTTACCCTGGGCAGGGCTTCGGCCAGCGATACCAATTCGTGGTAATGGGTAGCAAAAAGGGTCTTGGCAGCGATCCGTTCGTTTTGATGGAGATGCTCTGTTACCGCCCAGGCGATGGAGAGCCCGTCGTAGGTGGAAGTGCCGCGGCCAATTTCGTCCAACAGGATCAGGCTCCGGCGGGAGGCATTGTGCAGGATCCGGGCCGTTTCCACCATCTCAACCAGGAAGGTGCTCTCACCGCCCGCAAGGTTATCACTAGCGCCCACCCGGGTGAAAATCCGATCCACGATGCCGATACGGGCCTGGCTGGCCGGAACGAAAGAGCCCATCTGGGCCATTGCCACCACCAGACCTACCTGGCGCAGGAAAGTACTTTTACCGGACATATTGGGACCGGTAATGATATGAATCTGGCTGTTCTCCAGGTCCATTTCAAGGTGATTGGGTGTGAATCGCTCCCCCAGCGGTAGCAGGGTCTCCACCACCGGGTGGCGGGAGTCCTTCAGGCTCAGGACAGGCTCATCAACCAGTATGGGGCGCGTGTAGTTGTTGCGCACCGCCACTTCAGCCAACCCGGCAGCGATATCGACCATGGCCAGGAACCGCGCGTTCTCCTGGATCTCACGAGCGCGGGCCAGCACCTGCTTTTGCAGGTCTTCAAAGAGCTCCCTTTCCAGCGCCTGGATCTTATCCTCCGCCGAGAGTACTTTCTCTTCATACTCCTTAAGCTCCGGCGTGATGTAGCGCTCCGCATTCACCAGGGTCTGCTTGCGAATGTAATCCTCGGGTACTTTATCCTGGTGGGTTCGGGTTACTTCGAGATAGTACCCGAAAACGTTGTTGTAGCCGACTTTCAGACTGGGGATACTGGTACGCTGGCGCTCCTTTACCTGCAGGCCGGCGATCCACGATTTACCGCTTCTAGCCAGCCCGCGCAGCTCGTCCAGTTCGGCAGAATAGGTCTCGCGAATATAGCCTCCCTTGGCGATATTGATGGGCGGGTCCTGTACCAGAGCCTGGCGGATAAGCCGGGCTAGATCTTCAGTGTCGTGGAAACGGCCTACCAGGCGGTTCAAAGCCGGGGACTTCTCCTGGCGCACCCGCTGGCCTATGCCAGCAATGATCTCAAGACTGGCAGCCAGGTTAGCCGCGTCTCTAGGCGTGGCTCGGCGCGCAGAAATGCGCCCTAGAATGCGCTCCAGATCGCTGCTGCCCTGAAGGA
>JBGVTM010000150.1 GCA_041862535.1 Candidatus Neomarinimicrobiota bacterium
GCAGCCGTACCTGGCTATCGGGCAACAGTTCGGCTGTATGCCTGCCGGCACCGGTAAGCAGGGTGACTCTGCCACCAATACCTTCGCGACGGCCATAATAGGCCACCGCACAGCGACTGCCGTTCGCACAAAAGGTCTCCCAGCTGCCGTCCGCATTATGGTAGTCCAGCTTGAAGTCCACCCCCGGCTCATCCGCAGGGCCCACAATCAACACCCCATCAGCGCCAACACCCTTGTGCCGAGCGCACACCCGCTGAATAAAACCCGGCTCCCGAATCGTGTCGGGACACTGCTCAGCATCAAAGAGCACAAAGTCATTGCCCCCACTCTGGGCCTTGGTGAAGGGAATCATCTTCTTGCTCACCCGTGAGATACCATGACGCCCAAGAACACAATTATAAAGGCTATGGCTGGCCCGATCCTCACCGTGAGATCAACAAATCTTTCGGCCCTCGCATCGGTACGGCCTGCGGCCAGCGCATCCCGGGCCCTCTTTGCCATAGCATGTGCGATATGACTGACAGCCACCAGGAGCACGCCAATACTAATCTTGATATAGAACAGCACTCCATATCCGAGAACGCCCGGCCAGTTGATAATCATCAGGATTCCAACGAGCAGCAAGATGGAACCGGCCATGGTGGTGAGTCTCTGACTGATGGAGACTGCTGCGTCTATATAAGGCAGCCGCGCGGCAGGATCATTCAACTGACGACTTCGGATCCACAAAAAGGCAATCGCCGTAAACGAGCCCACATAAAGCGCAACCAATAGGACATGAAAGAACCGCAGAATAGTATAAAAGCTCACGGCCGCTCTCCCTTCAATAACCGGATCAGTCCCGGAACGTCGTCGAATCCCTCTACCAACCAGGTCGGCTGTTCGGCCTCAATGGTCCTTCGCCACTCCGGTTCTTCCCGGCGGCACACAATGAGGCTGGCTATGCCGTTCAGCCGGGCAATGCAGGCATCGTTGGGCGTGTCACCAATGAGAATGATATCGGCCAGACCAAAGGATTCATGCAGCACATCCCACGCCCGCTCCCGGGCAATCCACGGCAGGTCCTCACGGGAATGGCCGTCATTGCCGAATACGCCAAAGCTAAACCGGTCCCATAGTCCGGTACCGGCGAGCTTGATTCGGGCACCCCGCTCCACATTGCCCGTGAGCAGGGCCGGCACCCAATCCTCATCGATGCAGGCCTGCACCAGGGTCTCGGCACCGGGAAAGACCTTTACCGCATCGGACGGCGGCAGGCGTTCTTCCAACAGCATCAAAAAGTGCTCCAGGATACCGTTGATCTCGCCATCGGTCGGACTGGTGTTGGAACCATAACGGAGCAGAGCATTACGAATGATAATGGGATCAGTGAGGCCAGCCACATCAAAGAAGGTGAGTTCGATTTCCACGCCCAGGAAGTGGGAGATGGCTTCAGCCATAGCCCGCCTGGGTATCAGGCCGGGGGTAATAAGGGTGCCGTCTACGTCGAAAAGGATGAGCTTCCGCTGCGACATAAGTGATTAGAAAAAGTACTTCGCACCGTTGGGGGGGTTGTCAGTTGTATCCAGGATCTCCGCAATCTTATCAGCGATAACCTCGGGGCGGGTCCACAATGAAAAATCAGCCTTGGGCATGGCTTTGCGGTTGGCGGGGGTATCAATGATACTGGGGATGATCAGATTGGCGGTCACCTGATCGCTGCCTTCCTCGGCCAGGGTGAGGGTTAAGTTGTGCACCGCTGCTTTGCTGATGGCATAGGGCCCCGTCTGGGCCAGGCCGCGCTCCCCGGCTAGTGAACCGAAATTGATGATCCGGCCAAAATTCTGGTCCTTGAATATCGGTATAATGGCCTGGCAGGCGTTCAGACAGGTAATAAAGTTAAGGTCAAACATGCATGGCCACGCCTCCGGGTTTATGTCCTCCACCAGCCCATCCCTTGAAAAACCCCCGGCAACATTGATCCAGGCATGACACGTTCCCAGGTAGCGCAGGATCTCGGCCACCATAAAGTTCACCGCCACCCGATCGGCAAGGTCACCGGTCACGAAGCTGCAGCGGTCATCCACCGGCCGCCAGTCCACCTCCGCGCCCCGCAGGCAGCCCACCACGTGCCGGGCCCGCTCCTTCTTGAGATAATCAAGCAACACCGATCCCACCGCTCCATTAGCCCCGGTTATAACCACAATCTGCTCACCCAGCCTCATAGGACCCCCGGCGGGACACTTCCCAACCAGCCGCTCCGCTTAACCTAAGCCGGCTCCCGGTGCACGAGCATAGTGGTCGCTTGATCGGTAGGCAGGATGAGCATTTCACTGACATTCACGTGTGGGGGACGGGTCGCAGCATACAGGACCGCATCGGCGATATCCACCGGCTTGAGCGGAGTCATGCCTTCGTATACCTTCTTGGCCCGTGCCTCATCGCCCCCGAACCGCACGCTGCTGAATTCCGTCTCTACCATGCCGGGATCGATGGAAGTCACCCTGATAGGGCTACCCAACAGGTCCAGCTTCAGCCCCCGGGTAAGGGCCCGCGTAGCGAACTTGGTGGCACAATACACGCTACCACCCGGATACACTTCCTGCCCCGAGATGCTGCCGATATTGATAACATGCCCCGAACCCCGCTCGATCATTCCCGGCAGGCACAACCGGGTCATGGTAATGAGCCCCTTGATGTTGGTATCGATCATGAGATCCACGTCTGCGGGACTCACCACCCATTCGGGATCCAGGCCCTTGACGGTGCCGGCATTGTTAACCAGGATGTCCACCTCCCGCCCGACCGGTGGCAGGGAGGCAAAGGCCTGCTCCACCTCTGCCGCCTGGGAAATATCCACGGCCATGATGAAGGCATGGGTGCCAAAGCGTGCCTGTAGTCCCTGCTGGAGCGCTTCCAGGCGCTCCCGGCGTCTGGCAGCCAGGACCAGGGTGGCACCGGCCTGGGCGAAAGCCTCCGCACAGGCGGCACCGATCCCGCTGGAAGCACCGGTGATAAGAACGGTTTTCTCCTTCAGACTCATCATAGCGCTGGATCACTCCTCTATAGTCAGTGTCAAGTAGACCACCTCCCCCTGCTAGCCTATGCGTCCGCGTTTCAGCAGATACTCCGAAAGGGCCAGGTCGAGGGGTCTGTCAGTTGTAATCAGCAGATAATCGATGTTCTGCTGGCGACAACGGCTGCGGAAGGAATCCAAAAACTGCCGCACCTGCTTCTGATAGGCCTTCTGAATGTGCCAGGGCTCGGTGGTGATCACTTCGCCGGTCTCCAGATCACGAAAACGGGTCCGGGACGAAAAAGCAAACTCGAGCTCCTGAGGGTCCAGGATATGGAATACAATCACCTCGTGTTTCTTGTGCCGGAAATGCTTCAGGCCCATCATGATCTGATCCGGGTCGTCGAATAGATCGGAGATCAGGATGATCAGGCCCCGTTTAACGATGGACTCGGCCAGCTGGTGCAGTATGGGGGCAATGACGGTTTCCGGTCCCGGCTGGATAGCGGACATCCGGCCCAGAATGGCATCCAGGTGGCTGGGCTTGGCCCGCGGTGCCAGATACTGGCGCAGCTGCGAATCGAACAGCGCCAGGCCAATGGCATCCTGCTGTTTGAGCATGAGGTACGCCAGGGCCGCCGCTAACGTCTGAGCATAAGTCAGCTTACTAAGCCCATGCGAGGAAAAGGTCATCGAGCGACTCTGATCCAGCAGAAGATAGCTCTTGAGATTGGTCTCCTCCTCAAACTGCTTGACGTAATACCGATCGGTCTTAGCAAACAGTTTCCAGTCCATACGGCGAATTTCGTCACCGGGACCATAAGCCCGATGTTCCGCAAATTCCACCGAAAAACCGTGATAGGGACTCCGGTGCAGACCAATGATGAATCCCTCCACCACCAGCCGGGCCCGTAAGGATAGATTATCCAGCCGGGAAACGATACTGGGATTCAGGTAAGTGGTGCTCAGATTCGCCATGAAACGGGACGGGGACCTCCCGTGAGACTAAGATCGGCTTTCCACCAGGCGATCGAGGATCTGATCGGTGCTGATCCCTTCCGCCTCGGCGTTGAAGTTGGTGATGATCCGGTGCCGCATGACCGGCTTGACCAGGATGGTAACATCAGCGACATCGGGGGTGGGACGACCATCCATGGCTGCCAGCGCTTTAGCACCCAGAATCAGGTACTGGCTGGCGCGGGGACCGGCTCCCCATTCTACCCACTCCCGGATGAACTCCGGTTGCCTATCCTGACCGGGTCGGGTATGCCGCACCAGGTCCACCGCGTATTCGATGACATTCTCCGCTACCGGCACCTGACGGATGAGCTCCTGAAAGGCAAGAACGTCCGCCCGGTTCACTGCCTTGGAAGGCACCGCCCCCGGTGCCCCGGTGGTGGTCTCTACAATCTGGAGCTCCTCCTCCCGGGAGGGGTACTTAATGCGCAGCTTGAACATGAAACGGTCCAGCTGAGCCTCCGGAAGGGGGTAGGTGCCCTCCTGCTCAATGGGATTCTGGGTAGCCATTACGAAAAAGGGCTCGTCCAGCGTATAGCTGATGCCCGCCGCCGTTACCCGGTGCTCCTGCATGGCCTCCAGCAGAGCCGCCTGGGTCTTGGGCGGGGTACGGTTGATCTCGTCAGCTAGAATGATATTGGCAAAAATCGGCCCCCTGAAAAATTTGAACTTGCGGCCGCCAGCCTTCGTCTCCTGGATGATTTCCGTCCCGGTAATGTCCGACGGCATCAGGTCCGGAGTGAACTGTATGCGGCTGAAAGACAGATCCAGGACCTCCGCCAGGGTCTTGATGATCAGCGTCTTGGCCAGTCCCGGAACGCCCTCCAGCAGCACGTGCCCCTGGCACAGCATGGCCAGAAAGAGGTGTTCCAGGATCTCCCGCTGGCCGATGATAACATGCCCGATCTCCCTGTAAAGCTGCTTCCGGGCGCTGTTGAGTCTCTCGATGAGCTGCAGGTTATCCATCCCGATATCCGATCTGCTGAGGGGTAAACTTATGATGAATCAGCCTCAAATGAGGCATCTTTTGCCAGCATTTTTTCCATTCCCCCCATTCGTGTGAACCCCCTTCCGCTTGTACCCCTTATGGCCGCCCGTTAACTTCCCCTCCCGTGACACCCACGCCCGCTGAAGAAGCTGCCGCTGTCATCCGGAAACGACTGGGCTCCCCGTGGACGCAACGCCCAGGGCCCGAAGCACCCCGGGTGGCCATCGTCTTGGGCTCCGGCCTTAGCGATTTCGCCGATACTCTCGAGAATCTCACCGTGGTCCCCTATGACGCGATCCCCCACTATCCTCAACCGACGGTGCCCGGACACGTGGGTAAGCTGGTTTTCGGCATAGCTGGCCGGCTGCCGGTGATCGCCGCCCAGGGGCGCTTCCACTACTACGAGGGCCATCCCCTCGAGATCGTCACCCTGCCCATCCGCGTCTTCGCCCGCCTGGGGGTCGAATCCGTCATCATTACCAATGCCGCCGGCTGCGTCAATCCTGACTGGCACGTAGGTGACCTCATGCTCATCACCGGTCACCTGGACTACACCTTCCGGGACAACGCCGCAGACC
>JBGVTM010000151.1 GCA_041862535.1 Candidatus Neomarinimicrobiota bacterium
CTGGTCAAAATCTTCATCGAAGTAGCCCGGCGGCGGGGTGAGCAGGATATCGCCCGAGATCTTCTGTGGGCGGCGTGCTTTCTCTCGCTCCTTCTGCCGAGCCTGCTCGTCGGCGGCCGGGCCGTAATTCTCACGCAGGGCCTTGCCCCAGGTACCGGGGCTGCCGGTGTTGTCAGGCTTGATTACGCCGAAGGTGAGGTGAGCATAGCGGCCCTCCACCTCCTTGGCCAAGTGGCGCTTATGCCGCATCCGATCACCGAGCTCCTCCTTACTCATGTGCATGGATGCGTAATCGTAAGCCTGGGCGATGCAGATAAACTGCCGCTCGTTAAAAACGTAGATTTGCGAAAGGTCATCAGGGTCCCAGCGGACCTCCACCGTCTTGCCCACGTAAAAGACCAGATCATCGTGGCGGTAGCGCCGGTTCATAAACTCGAGGCCGTTGCGGGTCACCTTGCGGTCCGCTGACATCATGAACAGCAGGTGAAGTATCCGCCTGTCGCCTAGAGTGGTGGGGCCCCAGCCCTGCTGCTGGCAAATGTCCCAGACTTCGTTGGGCGAGCGCCCGCCAGTTCCCCTTCCGCTATGCTCGGCCTCGTGATAACGCTTCTCGATCCACTCCCGCAGCAGGACCTGGAACTGCTCCAGGGTGAGCAGCTGGCGGTTCTTGATCTGCTGCATGAGCTGGTGGTGTGGGCGGCTCTCATAGGTGTGGCCGCAGAAGCCGGGGAGGTGCTCGACCAGTTGGTGTTCAATGGTTTTAAACAAGCGTTCAATGGGTTTTGACTGCGGGTTAAACGGCAGTGCAAAAGTGGTGTCCACGTTGAGTTCGGCCAGGACGGCCCGGCTCATGAGATCGTAATCGGGCGCTTTGAAGCGTGTGTATTTCCAGCGCCCGCCGGAGATGTAATAGGAACGGTAATCCTTGCCATTGTCGATATAGGCGTTCTGCGGAACACCATAATGGCGCCGCTTGGGCTGGCCGTCCTGGTCCTCGTCATCAAGGGCATACTGCAGGGCCTGGGCGATGGAGCGGCTGTTGGGCTGCTGGCAGATTACCCAGCCCACGATGGCGCGGGTGCGCATGTCCTGCCAGGCGGTCAGCCAGGGCCGGTAGACCTTGCCGCGCTGCTCGTCGTGGACGAATAGATCGAACTGGTGATGGTCACCGCATAAAAATTCGTTGGGCAAAAGGTCGGAGGTGTCGCGCTCGATGGTCGGGATGGCCCTGTTCGCCAGGCCCCGGCGGCCGTCCCTGGCATAGGCCATGAGCGCCTCGTCCTGGTCCACCAGGCGGTTGAGTATCCGGCAGAATGATCGGTAGGATCCGTAATGCCAGCCGTGGATCAGGGCCTCGGCCTTGAGCTTTTCATAGGCGTTGAGCTTGTTGAGCGACAGGAGGTACTCGGCGATACCTATCTCCAGGGCTTCCCTGGAAAAAGTGCGGCTACCCATCAGGTCCGCACGCTGCTTGCGCAGGAGCGCCGACGGTGAGCCTTTCTCCTGGTATGCTTTGCGCAGACGATAGAGGGCGGACCGGGAGAGACCGTACTGATCACATATATCACGGGCCATTTGGTCTTTCTGGCCTCTCCCGGCCCTTTGCAGACGGAGGATCGCCTCCCGCAGGGACAGGAGGCGTTGGGCAGCCATGTCATCGAGGGCTTCAAGGGCAGCATTGTTGATTTGATCGGGACAATTCTTCTGGAGGTAACGCAGGCGACCGGGGGGAGATAGGGACTGGGGATCGATGAGGAAGCGAGTGCCGCTATTCCCGCCGGAACCCTTGATCTCCTTAACTTGATATTGATCATCTGCGACTCGCTTTTGAATAACACGCTCGGAGACCTGCTCCAGGACGGCGGCCTCCTTGACGGTTAAGTAATCTGAATATCTTGGACCGGGATCAGGCATTGGCGTACGGGACCTTGATGAATAGAATGGCGGTCGTAGCCAGGGGAGTATTGATCGTGCGGATGGTATAGACGCGCCGGAGGCCCCTGGCACTATAGCGGCTGACCAGATCCTTCTCGAAAACCGGGTCTATCGCCGGAAAAGTCGCCTCGATCAGGTAGTCCCGGATCGTCTCCCACTTGACCGGCAAGAACTTGATCCAGGCCATCAGCGCAGTCTCCTTCGTGTGAGCCAGTCGCGGTAGGTACGGTGGGCGGCCAGGACCACCACGGCCAGCATGATCAGATGAATCAGGCGGGGCAGGCCCGGCAGGTCCGGCCAGTTGAGAAAATCAATCACTGCTCTGCTCCTCCTCCTGGATGGCTTCCAGGTATTCCGGCTTGGTGGGTGCTGCCCTATATTCCGGGTGCTGCTTGGTGGGCAGATAGATAATCAGTTCGTGGTCCCGAAACAGGTGGTTGCCGTACTCCACCCGCGCTTCGCTGCACCGGTCGATAAACGCCTGTAGCGTCGCCTCGTCCTGCTCGTTCTCGGCCACCAGGTTGATGCTGGTGTGTGGTTCAAGCCGCATAGCAGTATCCGTGATTTGAGAGTTGGGCCTCGAGGTGGTGGATGGCGCGTACATCGTCAGCAGTAGGATAGGACTTGGATCTCAACGCCTTGAGATTCGCGCGGGCCTCGGTGACCCATACGGGCGTCACCGCTTCGGGTATGCGTCCTTCGCGGGCGGCCTGGGCGACTTCCTGGGCCTCCCGGCGCTTGGCCTCCTGCCACTCCTCGTCCATCATGCCGTAGAGCAGCATCTCCCAGCGCGATGAGCGCTGCTGGCCGTGCTGGTCATGAGAGCGCAGGAAATAGATCAGGGTCTTAGGCTCCAGGCGCCGCTCCCTGGCCTGGCGCATGTCGTCCACGAGAGCGCCCACCCCCAGGCGATGGATGTAATAACCGACCTCATTCTCCCACTGCATGCGCACATTTGATTGCCAGTCTTTGGGCCAGGGCTGGCGGCTGAAGGTCTGCAGGAAGACTACCTCGATGCGATTGATGGCGTTACGGTACTGATGGACGTATTTCCACTTTCCCTCCAGGCCGTCCAGCCAGCGCAGGTGGGCGATGGCTGCAACGTAGTCCTGGGCCTGCATGTGCTCGATGACAGCGGCGAACTTGGCGGGGATGGGATCGGGAAGGGTGGTCATTACAGGATCGCGCTATCCAGGTAGGCTTCGCAGATGAATAGACCATTGCGGTAAATGTCGATTTGCGGCGGGCGCGGTTCATCCAGCCAACTGATCTCCACAGCCTCGCCCGCCATCTGTAGTAATTCCTCATTGTAGTAATACCGCCCATACAGCACCACCGCCCCTCTGCGGTTGACTATCCTGACAGCGGTCTTGTTTATATGGGTGGAAGACACGATGTGGATACTGGAAGTCATTTTTCACTTCCTCAATTGCTTTACTTCTATAGCATGTGTCACGTGCCAAATTCCGTTTGCATTGGGTTCAATTTTTGGTAGCAACCAGGGAACTACCTGGGTTGACCATTCCTCATAAGAAACCCAACCACCAACACACATACAATTGATATCGAATATCCATGTTGTGTATTTGTCTTGATGAGATGCGACCCAATGGGTATGCCTATATCTTGCCCTTCTAGGTTTGCCCAGATCTGTCCAGGACCCCTCCCATTGAATTCTGGCTAGCCCGTTTTTGGGAAACCGAGTAGAACCTTTAATGAATAACCAAGTAACTTCAAGCCTGTTCAGTATCTCATACATAAGTCGGGTATTCGTATATTTCTTCTGTTCAAAATTCCCCAGATATGGTCTCAATTGATTCAATGTCATCCCCGTGATTGCCGCTATCGCTCCGGGTCCACAATTCGCACCCCAATCCTTGAAGGCTCTCTCGGCTTCCTCGTGAGAAAAGATCGCTTTGGGGATCACCGTAAACGCTCCTCCAGATCCTGGATTTCCCGGTCCAGGCGCTGGCGGGCAATCTTCGCCCTAGCCAGTTGCAGGTAGGTTATGTCCTTCCCGGTGATGGGTAGGATGCCGAGCGACTCGCAAAGGGTCTCGATCACCACCGGGTTGCCGGTGCTGGCATACAGGGCCGCGATTACGTCGGGGGGCGGCTGGTGGGAGTGCTGAGTGCTGGCATAATTATCCAGCATGTGGATCGTGATGCGCTTGTTCAGGCGGGCTGACAGTTCGTCGGCGATCTGCTGTCGGGATTTGTGGGGGTGCTTGAGCGCCAGGCTGAAGGCTTTGGCTAGTCGCTGGTCCAGCCCGACGAGGTCGGAGCCGATGGGGAGGCCGAGCTGCGACGGGTTATTTTTTCGCTTTGTCATTGCGGCTGCCTTGTAGGTTGGCTACCTTTCCGGATATAAATGGTAGCCGCCCCCGGGCTTGGACGCCTGATGGACGAGGAGTAACCCAGGGGCGGCGGGGCAAGGCGATGGAAGAGCGATCACCTTGGCCAGTTTTAATATCTTCAAGGGGAGCGTCCATCGGGCGTCCTTGATGGTTGGAATGTACGCGGTATGCCGCGTATTTGCAAGTTTATTATGCATGATACAGCGTTCAGATTAAAAGAAATTCGTAAATTGAGAGGATTATCTCAAGCTGAGTTCGCAAAAACTCTAGGTGTGCCTCTTAGATCATATCAGGCATATGAAGTGGGAGAACATCCTTTCTCGGAAGACCTTCTGAAGCGACTCGCCGGTATAGGAATAAGTGTTCAATGGCTATTAACTGGCGATGGCGATATGAATGCTCCCATCCGGGAGGAAGTGGCCCAGCTGGAGGCCCTGGTGGAGTACTGGCGGGCGAACTACAAGTTACTTGAAGCGAACATCAACCGGGTCCGAGCGCAGATAAAGGATGAGTACGGCGAGGAGCTGGCGGCGCGGCTATGCGATGAGCTGCTACCGGAATTGGACGTGCTGGTGCAGTTTCCGCATCCGACGGGGAAGGCGAAGGAGATCGTTGGACTGGCTGAGGAGAAATCGAAAAAGCGGGAAGCTTGAGAACTCTCAAGGAGTCAGCACGATGCGTTATTTAATTATCCTGTTGTTAATGACGGGTCTATATGCTCAGGATACATTAATAACGACTACAGGCATAGGGCACTTAGGTGAATATATAAAAACAACTGAAAAACACATCCTATTTAGGCCAGAGGATACATCAGATATAAAGCCGGTCCCGAAACAGGTTGTTGATAGAGTGATCTTATCGGATGGAACTATCATCTACTCGTCAGAAGGCGGAAAAGATATAATGCCAATTTTAAAAATGGAGCCTTCAACAACAGATGAGCAGGTGCCAAGCGTGGAGGAATCCCTAGCAAAAATAGCGAAGTCGAACCAGACTATCGCAACCGTCCTAACTATATTTCTGGGCATAAGTATTGCCTCAATCATATTAAGCATACTGATCGCGACCTCGTAATATAGCTGCCTGTCAATGTGTCAGTTCGTCAATTGGCGAACACAAGCTCGTCAATGCTTTTCCTAATATATACCGGTAATCCTGGCGTCGGATATCCGTAAGCTGCGCATTGAACCTGAGTTAAACAGCGTTGAACAGGGATTGTATATTAGCCTGCCCAGGTCGCTTGGTATATATTTGTCGTCGGGGAGGGGCACACCGGCGGGCTGCGTTATTATCTCCCCATCCTCCTGCGCCGCCGGCATCTATCCTTCTATCCTACTGTAATTGTTATCATTAAACATATCCACCATATACTATATATCGGCCACCAATCGCGGCCACATTATTTGAGATTTTATCCCGTCATATCCCTTTATATCCCTTATTATCCCATTTATTCTGGCCAGATCCCTGGTTTTTCGTCCCAATTATTGTGTCCCCTTACACTGGGAAAAACGAGGGGT
>JBGVTM010000152.1 GCA_041862535.1 Candidatus Neomarinimicrobiota bacterium
CTTTGTCACCCTTCGGTCCTTGACCCCCCTGGGCTCCGGGATCGCCTTCGTCTCCTTTCGGACCCTGGTCTCCAGGATTGCCTTTATCACCTTTGTCACCCTTGGAGCCTTGAGGGCCCTGAGCTCCGGGATCGCCTTCGTCGCCTTTCGGACCCTGGTCTCCAGGATTGCCTTTATCACCTTTGTCACCCTTGGAGCCTTGAGGGCCCTGAGCTCCCTGGGCTCCGGGATCGCCTTCGTCTCCTTTCGGACCCTGGTCTCCAGGATTGCTTTTATCGCCTTTGTCGCCCTTCGGCCCTTGGACACCTGGATCACCTTTATCACCCTTCAGCCCTTGAGGGCCCTGGTCACCTTTATCACCCTTCAGCCCTTGGGGGCCTGGAGGCCCCAGCGCGTGTAGGGCATACTGCGCCGTATCGGCCCGCAGGGCATAAAAACTGTATCCCACACTCGTCAGGGGAATTCTCGGCGAGAGCTCGGGTTCACCGCCCATCTGAATACCCAACCAGTAGCGCCGGTCAAAGCGGACAGATTCTCCGATCGGCGTTTGGTTACCCAGCACGGTATAAAAATGCCCCTGTTCAACCTGGAGGTCTTTGATCTCAGTCCACAGCAGGCTTCCACCAGATTCATGGTCGTAGAGCCTGAAGGTGAAGACGTAAGTCCCATCCGGCTTGGGCATACCCGAACCGTCGGTCAGCAAGCCTTGATAGGGAAGAGTACGCGGGATTTGCGCCTCAGAAGTCACAATCAGTGCACTGACCAGCAATGTCAATAGGGCGGCAATGTAGCGGGGCCTCATGATATCTTATCCTCCCGGGCATATATGGTGAATCGCTCTTCCATTTACTGCAAATGAATCTAATTAACCATGATTATATGACCGTGATGGATGTCACATTATTTTCCATATGTATAGTAAGAATTTCCCTATTTAAGCATAGGGCTGAGGCAAGTAATGTTATAGGTGTTTTCTTATAAGGTGGCCGAGACCGGCATCAGGGCATTAAAACGGGCAGCTCCCAATCTTCTATTCAAAAAGCCCTTTTTCAATGACATAGCGTATGAGTTCTGCATTCGAATTCATCTTCATTTTCCTCAGGATATTGGCCCGGTGGGCACTGATGGTTTTAACACTGAGTCCTAGCTTTTCAGCGATCTTTTTCAGGCTGTCACCTGAAGCAATCATGTTCAACACTTCGAACTCACGATTGGTGAGACTTTCATGGGGGGATTCCCTTTCCCCGGACTCTATATAGGAGGCTAATGCCTTCGCCAATGAAGGGGAAATATACTTTTCTCCTTGCAGGACTACCCGGATAGCATCCACCAACTCATCGGTCGCACTTATTTTGTTCAGATATCCCGAGGCCCCGGCTTTCAATACGCGGATTGCGTATTGTTTTTCGGGGTGTATGCTCAACACCAGTATCGGCGTCGTATATCGATCGCGCCTCAATTGCTTTAATACTTCCAGGCCGCTCCTACCCGGCATGGTAATATCCAGGAGCACGATATCATAAGGATGACGCCATACCTTTTCTAGCACCTCCTGGCAGGTGCCTACCTCGTCGATAAGGTCTACTTCGAAATTGTTCTCGATTACTTGTCTTACCCCGGCCCGGACTACGGGATGATCATCTGCTACCAGAAATTTTAGCATCGTCCTGTTTCTCCTCTCCTATTGGAATTGTCACCCTGATCCTGGTCCCCTTCTTTTGCACACCATAAATTTTAAAATCACCTCCGGCGCTTAGAACCCGCTCCCGCATGCCAATAATTCCAAGCGATCTGGGATTTGATGCCTGCTCTTCAGTAATCCCGATACCGTTATCCGTAATGCTCAGATTCAGCTCATCGTCAGACAATTCCAGGCTCACGGTGCTCCTGGTTGCTTGTGCGTGACGGGCAACATTCGTTAATGCTTCTTGAGTGATGCGATAGATCATCGTCGAGCAATCCTGATCCAGGTCTAACTTTTCAGGGTGAGTAGTGAACTCGCACTTAACTCCAGTAAGAGCTTGAAATTGTTCTACCTCCCATTCAATGGCTTCCACCAAACCTAACTCGTCCAGCAGGGCCGGCCTTAATCGGGCGGTTATCCCGTTGACTGTCTGAGCCGTCGTATCTACGTATTCAGCTATTGAATTGGCTTTTTCGACGAGAGAAATCTGATCCGCAGGTAGAGAATTCTTTAGATCAATCAATTTGAATTTTAAGGCGGTCAATGCCTGTCCCAACTCGTCGTGAATCTCACGGGCAAGCTTAGATCGATCTTCTTCCCGGACAGATTGAAGGTGAGTAGAAAGGTTTCGCAGCTGTTCCCGCGTGGCTTCGAGCATGGCCTCCGCTCGCTTACGCTCGGTGATGTCGCGCACGATACTCTGGAATCCTGTGACACGATCGCCCTCGGTGAGTAATGTCACTATTTGCTCCACCCACTTTTCTTCTCCGGCCCGATTGAGGATTGGAAATTCCATGGTCGTGTCATGTACATGATCTTCAAGCTGTTGGTTATAAAATTGCTGGATACGAACCCGCCATTCCTGGGGGATCAATTCCGTGTAGTGCATACCAATGAGTTCATCCGGCATATAGCCGGTTACCCTTTGAGCGGGCGGATTGAAATATGTGAAATAGCCTTTGGGATCGGTCATATAGATAACATCGTTAGCTTCTTCGATGATCTGCCGGTATCGCCGCTCACTCTCCCGTAGCACCACCTCCGCCCGCTTACGGTCGGTGTATTCATCAGCCCATTCCAAGGATTTTGAAATGTGCTGTGCGAGGTTTCTTACGGAAGGAATGAAGTATTCGGCAAGTTCCGGGGAAGTCATGGCAAAGGCGCCTATAATTTTTCCATGCCGCTTCAACGGCGTCAGGATGGAGGACTTCTTCTCGTAGTCAGTAGTCTTTGATATTAAGTGGGCTAGCTGTCGCGGAAACAATTCACCTATTATGTCGCTGACCTCGGCTTGGACCGTTTTCCCATCTCGTACGACTTGACTGTAGATGCTTGATTTCTTCAAGTCAATCTTGTATCCTTTCATCCTGAGCCCAGTTGCCTTCTCTCCCTCCTTAACCTGCTCGGGAGATAGTGACGCTTCCGCAATTCTAAGCGAAGAGTCATCATCGGTTAACAACAGGAGGCTCACAGAGTACTGCTTCGACTGCGCGAACTCCTCTTTCACAGTCCTATAGATCTCAGCCTCCTCCACCCTGCCGTGTATCCTGGTTGACACATGCTCCACGAATTGGATAATCTCGATTAGATTATGCAGCGCCTTTTCCAATAGCTTCCGCTCAATCTCAGCTTGCTCAAGCTCAGCTACTTGTTTGCGGGTCTGCTCAAGTTCTTCGATCAGTTGGACTTTGGTCTTGTGTTGGTCGTTCATGGGAGTTCCCGAGTTTCTTGACACATCTTGTTGTTTATTCCAACATATAGGTAGGAAAATCGGTTACATATATGTGAATTCCCTACCAATCTATGCCATATTATGGTGTGCACTTCAAATTTGAGACAACAAGTCAAGCACATGGTTTTTTGAAAATCAGCTGTTCAAACTCAGTAGGCGGCACATAGCTGAGTGCTGAGTGCAGCCGTTTTTGATTGTACACCTTCTCTATGAAATGGTGGATACTTACCCAAGCCTCCATCATATCCCGGTATTCCCACAGGTATACTTCCTCATACTTCAGTGTCTTAAAAAACCTCTCTGCCTTAGCGTTATCCCCGCCGATGGCGGGGTTATCATAGGGATTGCCATTTCGGCCCGCAAATCTTCAACAACTACCGGTGAATCTCGCATCAGAGTATAATCAGCCAGGGAGTGGCCGCCAGTTTCAATCGCAGCCTTTCCCACCAAATCATCCTTCCAGCCGACACCGGCCCGCATAACTAACCGATCACCGGAAACTGGTAGCTCAAATAACGCGCAATACTCCACTCCGAGCGTCTGGGCAAGGAGCGTCACGGCGATTTCAAATAGACTGGAAAGACCATTCGCCTCCAGCGTAGCGCGGCAAAGGTGGGCAATTGTACTTTGCTTTAGCGCAACGGATGATTGAGTCTTCGCATAATGGCGTGACTGATCCAGAGCTATTCGAAGGTCCTGCGTCCCCAGATGAATCAGTACTGCTGAAAGAGTGAACCAAAGGATATAGACAGTCCACATACTGATTGGCTCGTAGACCAGGCGCTGCTCCGGCAGGTAGCCATGCGTTTGAAGGATGAGAATACCCAGACCGGCTATAACGTTTAACAGAGTAATGCCAATCCCATAGCGCAAGCCGAACATCAGACCGACGACCAGGATAATGGGTATATAGCCCGCAAGGTGGGGTGAATTGATCCCACCAGAAAATAGAACCAGGACGGTAATCAGTAACCATGCAGTGGCTGGCAACAACCGACTGACTAGTTGCACCCGGCCCCGGCGGTAAAAGTACATGTTGGCCAGGAGCCAGAGCATAAGCGTAACGAAGGCAATAAAATGGGGAAGTGGCTTAGGCGAGATGCAGATATTCACCAAGCCAGTAGCCAGTACAAGACCTAAACTAATCCATAGCACTATGTTGATGGACGCAGCTATGCGGGCCTCGTTTTCATCATCCAAGGCTAGAGGTCGGAGATATCGTGCCAAACTGTCAGGGAACTTAAGCATATATCTTAGATATTGTCTGGCATATCGTAGAGCTGTGTAGCTTTATAATACTTATAATATAAACACTATTTAAAATAATATTTTATAATCATGATTGCAAGCATAAGAAATTCTCAAAATTACATTAGGAAATTGCTTATACCATTCATAGCCATAATCCTACCGAAATTATCAGATATTGTCCAATCCATCCATTCCTTTATTCCTTGAGAAATTTTTACACGCTTGAGGCTGACAGGAAAGGTGATGTCTTAATCTGAAAAAAGAAAAAGCCGCAGGTCAAATTATCAGACCCACGGCCAATTCCCCAGTGAACTAAATAGCTTAATAGATTAATCTATACAAGTATCAATAATAATTTCTGATGGCGTGAGGGAGTTGAATCTGCATCTGATCGACTCAACAACCACCGCTCCCCGCTGTCGAAAGGCATTACCCTTCGCCTGCAGGCAACTATTAAACACAATTGGCCAGCCAGGAACAGTACGACAACGCCTGAAAGCGCGGACCTTGGATCTTAGTGAGCTGTAATTCTACAGAAGGTCTTGAGAACGACCGCGATCGTCGGCTAGTTAGGGCTCTTCAAGGATGAAGAAGCTCTTTGTTTGGCACCGCATGAGTCCCGAATGACGAGTTCAGGCCTCAGAAAAGTGCGCGTCACACCCGGATCCCCTCCAATCATCTTGACCAGTGTCTCCACCGCCAAGGCACCTATCATGGAAGTAGGTGGATGTACCGTGGAAAGCGGCACCGGGGCGTATAGGTTACGTTCAATATCATCAAACCCAACGATGGCTACATTATCAGGAACCTTCAGTCCCTGAGTAAGGACCGCTTGCTCGAATCCCAGAGCACAAAGGTCGTTGTAGGCAAAGATCGCATCCGGTCTATCATCCCGCGCGGCAAATTGCAGGCCCACCTGATAGCCGGCCTGGTATTGGTTCCAGACACCTTCAAATGGTAGTTGATATACGTAATCTTCATTCAAGGCGTGACCATGCTCTCTTAATGCCCGCACATATCCCTTCTTACGCAAATCCCCAAGAGTGTCTCCCTCTTCGCTATTGATGTAGCCGATACACCGGTAGCCCAATTCGATCAGATGTTCAGTCGCGATATAGGCACCATAAACATGGTCGGTACCGATGTAGCTGATGTCCTCATTCTGTACATAGGACACCATCACGAAGGGAAACTTCTCTTTTTGTAACTGCAAAATCCCGCTTGTGGCCTGATGATGATAACCCATCGAAGCGATGATCATCCCTCTAACACCGATATCACGGAGGTGGGCAATTTGGGTTTCTTCCTTCTCTTCGCGATCGGAGCTGCTTGATAGCAAAAGATTATAGCCGATTTCAGAGGCCTTTTCCTCAACACCCTGAACTATTAAAGAGAAAAAGGGATTTTTGAGATCTCGCAGTACCAAACCGATCGATTTGTAAGCAGAATGGTCCGCCTTTTTGGGGGCGTGGGCAACAAAGGTGCCTTTCCCGACGCGGGTGAATAAAATGCCCATGTTCACCAGCTCAGCCAGAGCCTTCTTGATGGTAATGAGGCTTACTCCGTATCTCTCAGCCAGTTCTTGCTGAGAAAAGATCTTATCACCTGGTTTGAGCTCCCCGGCAGAAACCTGCCCTTCGATGTCCTCCAAAATCTGGCGGTACAAGGGAGTAGGATTTTCCAGATCAATTGCCATCGAATCACTCGTTTATAAGAAATGCGGTCATAGGAACTCTAACTCCCACACATTCTGATGCATGTGACAAGTTTATAGCTTAACACCAAAAAGTATATACTAGGTATAGTAAGTGTACATAATATCCTAACTCTTTTCAAGCCCTTTCCCTTTTTCTTTGTCGGAGGCAATCACCTTTTCATCAGCTTTATCATAAAGGGAAAGGGTAGACCCTTATCGCACTGCGATAAATTATTCTTGATTCACCGCTAATTCCAACGTATACTTGGTATACCGAATATATCATTGTTGCCGTACCTTAGCTTATGAGCCTAACCCATTCATCGTCGGTTATGCGATCACCGAACGGATGTAAGGTCTTACGTCTAAACCAGCTCACCCCATATTTTCCTATCGAAAAATTACCGGGGATATCAAGTCCGATATCCTACCTGAGTTCAACGGGGCGCCCCTGGCCAGAACCCCCTAAGCACCAATTAGTCCCCAGCACACCTATCAGGAATAACCACCATGGTAAATAGTCGAACCAAACCATATCTCATCGCTCTCACTGCCGGGTTTTTTCTCTTCGCGGTAAATTCCCTGCTCGCTATCGAGTCCGGCAAAATCGCCGGCAAGGTGTACGACGCCGAGACCAACCAGCCATTACCTGGCGCAAACGTGGTCATCGAAGGAACGACGCTTGGCGCCGCTACAGATATGGATGGCAATTATTTCATCCTCAATGTGCGCCCAGGAGAATATATAGTCACGGCCTCCGTAATTGGCTACGTACAAGTCAGAACCACCGACGTCATCGTCCAGATGGGATTGACTACACCCCTAGATTTCCCCCTCAATCCTACAACGATTGAAGGCGAAGAAGTGACCGTTATCGCCGAGCGTCCGGTTATCCAGACTGACGTCGGGAACAGCGGAACCATTCTGGATGGCTCCGAATTGACGGCACTGCCGGTAACCAGTTTTAAGGACATTCTGGATAAACAGATGGGTATCGAGGAAGTGGATGCGCGTGGCCTCTTCATGCGTGGACAGCGCCAGAACTCTATCAGTTTGATGATTGATGGGATCGAGACCAGGGACAACATCGATGAACAGGTCTATACCCGCGTCAATCCCGACGAGGTGGAGCAGGCCGAGATCAGTGCTGGGGGCTACGATGCCTCTTATGGAAACGCCACCGCCGGGATGATCAATTTGGTAACCAAAGAAGGTAGTAACCGATATACCGGGACCTTCGATTACCGGCTCTCGCAGCCCACGCGCAAACATTTCGGCCCATCACTCAGGGAATGGTATGACCGATACTATCTGCAGGGCTGGACCAATGATTCCACCTGGTTCACCTGGCGGTATGTCGATGACAGTGGCACGACGGTAGAATTTGATACGCTGGTGAATAAGTGGGAGATACTGGCGCACAATCTAGGCTCCGACAGTCCCTATTACGATCGGCCGGGATTGTTGCAGGAGCTCTATAAATATATCATGCGGGACGAAGCCACCCAGTACGGGAATGAATCGGACCTGATCGTAAGCGCCACCTTCGGTGGACCGGTTCCGTTCCTGAAAAATACCACGTTCTTTACTTCCTTTCGCCGGGAAAAGAATTACTACCTGTACAATGGACCTGTGGATCATTTCTTTGATCAGAACGGGATGTTCAAACTCACGACACGACCCTCGAAATCTACGAAACTCGCCTTCACCGCGCGGTATACGGAGACGACCGGGCTGAACCGTTATGATTATTATCGGGATGAACAAATGGGGGGTGGCTTTGGTTCGCAAGAAACGTACCCGGATCAGGGCCAATATAATCCCGATTACCAGTCGGAGAAGCGGTATCTCTATGAAGGTGTTGAACAGGTGGCTTGGTCAGGTTATGGGGCCTGGCCGTATTCCGCCACAATTGGAAAGTCTACGCATTATCGGAATCAGTACGGTCTCACCTTTACCCATACGCTCAGTCCACGCACATTCTATGATCTGAAATTCTTCGCTAACAACACACGTCAGATCGGAGGCCAGTGTGAATTAAGAGACACCTCTCTGACCGTGACGCTCACGGATCCGAACGACCCGAGCTACTCAACTACCTTGCGAGGGCCCTATGCGGCCGCACCGACAGGATTCTGGCCGGTTAACGTGACGAATCCTTTCAACATTACGCTAGGTGGTACCTATGATTATAGTGAGAGGAATTTTGCCAAGGACTTCACCTTCCGGGCCGATCTTACCAGCCAGGTCAATAAGTATAATCAGCTCAACATCGGATTTGATTATACGATTTACGATATTCGGAAAAGGGAATTTCGTGACTCGTCAGACCGACAGGGCAAGTGGCTCTGGCATGTGAAACCCCGGAATGCGGCCTTCTGGGCCAGTGATAAACTGGAATTTGAGGGTGCAGTGATCACGCTGGGTTTACGCGGGGATATCCGGATTCCGGATGAGTGGTTCCATTGGCGGGATGCTTTATATGATACCATCTGGGTATGGACCCCGAAGGTTGCGGGGGACCTTGAGGGTACTGGCCCGGAGGGGGCGCCACGCTATCAGCCCCCGTCGAAAATGGTTGTGGCGCCGCGCTTCAGCATCTCACACCCCATCGGTGAAACCGCCAAAGTATTCTTCAACTGGGGTCATTATTATCAGGAGCAACCCTTTGAGCGCCAGTACCTGTATTATCGCCGAGACGCCCTGGGGCTCATGAATTATGGCGATCCGGAGCTGCCCTTTGAAAAATCCATCAAGTACGAGCTCGGCTACGAACACAATATCGCCAACATGTTCCGGATCGCGATCACCGGTTATCATAAGGACGTCAAAAATCTGCTCATGGATCGTATAGGCTATCGAGGTATTGAGAGAACCGATGAGGACCAATTTGAGTATGCCAATTTCTATACCTATGGTCCCAATCGCTATCTGACGGACCGGGGTATCGAAGCCCGATTGGAGAAGCGTCAAGGCCGCTATATCACGGCATGGGTGAATTACAGCATGCATTTTTACAGTCGGGGTGTTTATGGATTCCGGACGTTTTATGAGGATCCGAATGAACCGCCGGCGGAATTTGACTATGAGGATGAGAACATCAATCGGCCCACGGAGGCACGGTTCAACGCCGGC
>JBGVTM010000153.1 GCA_041862535.1 Candidatus Neomarinimicrobiota bacterium
CACACCAATGGCGGCGTACTCGGTACTGGCAGTGAGTACCTCGCTCATACTGGAGATTTCCAGCTGGTCGAAACGGCCCCAGGCGCAGGTCCCGGCGAACCAGACGGCCAGTCGAGCGCGGGGTTGGAGCAGAATGCGATCGCGTTCCATTTTGAGCAGCTGCTCCTGAGCCCATTGCGTAGCACTACCATGGCCCACATAATTGATCAGGACCACGCCCTGGTTGACACTGCGAATTAAGTCGGCGGTAGCGTCGGGCTTAATCACGCTGTTGGTGGCGGGATCGAGAACTTTGGTGTACTCGGTCAGGTAAATCTTTTGCACCTGCAGATAGGGTGGTAGTAGCCGGGCGAGGGTCTCGGTTTGGGCTATAAAGGCGGGCTCGTTGTCATTTGGGCGTACCGGGTCATCCGCAGCCAGGAGGACGCGTTGCCGCCAAGGCCCCGGCTCCGGCTGGACCATGTAAGTACGAACCATCTCCACAATCACCGCCGCCTCTGCTGGAGTTGAGACGGCAATGCGCCCGACCCCCATGTCGGGAAGAGGGGACGACACGGGAGTGGCGTCGAGATAGACAAAAGCATCGTCGACGGCACGTGACCAGGTTTGGTCGGAGCCGTCCACCTGGATGGTGGGCACCAGTATACGGCTGAGACCGGAGAGGTTGCGGTAGTCGTAGTCTCCATCGCCGAAGAGGAGCACCAGCCGCGGCCCGGGTTGCTGCCAGTTTTCGTGCGCCCACCGCAGAAAGGCGCGAATGGCCAGAGGGTCGGCCACGCCACCGGAAAACTCCTCATAGATTTCTCCGACAGTAGTAGTAAGGGTCGTCAGGCGCAGCTCCGGTCGAACTTCTTCAGCGTGGATGCGCGCCAGATCCTCAGCCGCATTTAGCAGGGTGGGATCGGTGATGATGATATAATCGGCTTGATGTTCCGGCCTCCGGAGAGTGGTAAAATCGAGGTTTTGGTAAAGGATCGCTGGAGCTGGCGTTCTGAACTTGGCCTCGGTGGCAGCTATGTACCGCCGGGTGGTACTCAGGTCAGTTATGGTAAAAGGCCAGTGGTTATCGGCCTGGTGGACCTGCTGCAGCACCGGCTGGGCGGGGTCAGTGATGTCCGCCACCAGGGGCGGGGCAGTAAAATCTGCCAGCTGGATGGTAACTGGCTCACCCTGTGGACCGATCAGAAAAGTCAGTAAGTCTTCATCAGCGGAGAGATCAAGGCCATACTCTATCTCGGCCCAGTCGAACCATACCTCTTCCTGGGGATCAGGATTGGTAGTGATATTGGTCAGGGTAATAGCATTTTGACCAGTCCAGACAGCGGTTGCGACCGCATCGGGGTGCGGGGCCAGCGTGATTTCACTGTGGGTACTCCAGCTGGGGGACGTGAGAATGAGATTTTGATTGAGAGCCAAGGTGACCTGGTGATAGCCTTTATCGTTGCCACCCCGCAGCCGGACCCTTAGATAGGTGGTATCACTGCTGCGAAGTCCGGGGGTGGGCAGCGTTAGTCTAAATGGGGAATCCTTTTTTATGGCTTCCTGATGCCATTTCGGGCCCGATTGAAAACCATTAAATACGTCCACCTCATGGTGATAGCAACTCCGACCGGCGGCGATGACGCTGGCGGAAGCGGAATAGGCAGCGCCCTGAGCCATCCTCTGTCCGGAAGGCTCGTCACCGGTTTCCGGAATATAAAGCCACACACAAGCCTCGTTGGTATAAGGATTTTGAATGAAAGTGAGCTCACCATTATTGAAATTGAATCCACGGGGCCCCTGGCCGTAAAGAAGGATATCATCATCCGCATCCATTTTGCCGTCATCACCATCCCTGATGAAGATGGCCAGCTCCTTCAGGTTGTCGAGCAGAGGTGCGCCGACATTATCGGGCATGGGCCGGCCGAGTGAGGTTGGTGCAAATAGGCGCAAGCGGTCAGGTTCCAGGGCGCTCAGGGCTATTCCAGCGTCGGAAAGGTAGCTTCCCGTCACACGATACAGGCCGTCTACCTTGATGGGTATTTTCAACCAGGTCCCTGCCTCGGGCAGGAAGCTAGTGGGGCGCCTTAGTGGTGGCTTAGTCGGCTGTTTAGCCATCACCAAGAGACGGTTGGCGATCCGAGCGCTCAGGTGTGGTTGTCGGTCAGCCTCGATGAGCAGGTCTTCCGGCTGGTGGCGGATGGTTACTTCTACCCGTGCTCCTTTGAGCACTTCCAACCGCTCATTTACGGTGCGCCAGGGGAACAGATCCAGGAGTACCACTCTGACCTGCCCCCAGACCTGTGGAGAATGGACCTGCAGGAGGGGGCGAGTAAACAAGGGAAAGCCTGCGTTTTCAACCTGGTCCCACCGCCCCTCGATCAGGCGTACCGATACCCGGCCGGTGTCCCCGGCCGAGAGGATCCAGCGATAGATACTTACCAATCGGCCCTCCAGTTCGATTGAGGTGGTAGCGGTGCTCAGGCCATAGATCCGATCCTCCTCAATCGTCACCTCGGTTTCAGCCTCCGGGAGGTCCAGGATAATCCGTTCGATACGCTCGCCCTCAGCGCTGGCTGCGTCGGTGAGGAGGAAGCAAAGCAGCACAATTGGAGCGATAGACCGCATAGTTATGAATTTACAGGAGGTCGATAAGTGTCGTCCCGGTTTTCTTGGGTTTGTGTCGGCATGACTGTAACTTGCGCGCTGTCTATTAC
>JBGVTM010000154.1 GCA_041862535.1 Candidatus Neomarinimicrobiota bacterium
AGTCGGCTCCGCGGGGACTTCCTCGACCGCTGCCGCTTCAACTGCGGCTACCTCTTCCGGTTTAGCGGCGGCCACCTTCTTCTTCCGCTTGGGCTCGGCCTTCTCTTCCACCTCAGCCTGCTCTACAGTAGCCTCCTCAGCCTCCGGCTTGAGCGCCAGGACATCGGACATAAGAACAACCTTCTTGTCATCAACACTCAGCTCTTGGACAGTGACATCCAGGGTGTCACCGGGCTTGATATGCTCAGTGGCTTTTTTGCGGTCACGCTTGGGGACCTCTCTTAGGGGGATAATACCCTCCATGTCCATTTCCATTTGGAGGATCACCCCTTTATCAAGTATCCGGATCACCTCACCTTTCACCTGCTTACCCGATGTGAAGTAGGCCTCGATTTTATCCCAGGGATCCTCCTGGACCTGTTTGAGACCCAGAGCGATCCGTCGATTCTCACGGGACACATCCAGAACCCGGACTTCCACCTGGTCACCCTTGGTTAAGACTTCCTTGGGATGACGGACATTCTTGGTCCAAGACAAGTCGGTGATGTGGATGAGACCATCGATACCCTCTTCCAGTTCTACGAAGGCACCGAATTGTGTCAGGTTTCGCACCTTCCCGGTTTGGATCGTTCCAACCTTGTATTTTTCCTCAATCTGATCCCATGGATCCGGCTGCAGCTGCTTAACTCCCAACGAAATCTTCCGCTCGGTGACATCCATATTCAGGATTTTGGCTTCAATGGTCTGTCCCAGTGTGAACATTTCTGACGGGTGCCGAATATGCTTGGTCCAGGACATTTCCGAGACGTGGATCAAGCCTTCCACTCCTTTTTCGATCTCCACAAAGGCACCATAATTGGTCATGCTCACAATTCTGCCTTCCACCACCGAACCGACAGGGTACTTGACTTCCACACTATCCCAGGGATGGGGCTGGAGCTGTTTGAGACCCAAGGAGACACGTTGCTTTTCCGAGTCGAAATCGATTACTTTCACGGTGATAGGCTCATCCAACTCGACTATCTCGGAGGGGTGACCGACACGCCCCCAGCTCAAGTCGGTAATATGGAGCAGGCCATCCAGGCCGCCCAGATCCACAAAGACACCGAATTCGGTGATATTCTTCACACGACCATCGAGAACCTGCCCCACGTGCAGCTCGGCGATGAGACTATCCTTGCGTTCCTGCAGATCAGCCTCCAACAGCTCTTTGCGCGAAAGGACAATATTTTTCCGCGCTTCATTGAGCTTCACAATTTTGAACTCATATTCCTGACCGATGTACTCATCAAAATCTTGAACGGGCCGGATATCGATCTGGGATCCAGGTAGAAAGGCTGGCACGCCACTCAGATCCACCACCATGCCGCCCTTGATGCGGCGCATAATTCGGCCCACAATGGTCTCGCCGCTATGAGACTTTTCACGAACCTCCGCCCATCGCTGCATGAAATCGGCCTTCTCTTTAGAAAGCACCGTCTGGCCGTTGGCATCCTCCATTTTTACCAGATAGACGGTAATTTCGTCACCGATTTGAGGCAGCTCATCCGGTCGGAATTCTTCCCTGGGGACAATGCCCTCGGATTTAAAGCCGATATCAACCAGAATTTCCCGCTCATTGGTGCCAATAACCCGACCTTTTAGAACCTCATCTTCCCGGATATCTCCCAGAGAAGAGCGCATGATCTCTTCCAGGGAAGTATCTCTTTTCACTACTTCCGAGGCCTCCATTGCATACAGCTGCTCGGGTGTAACGGTGGTTATTTCGTCCAAAACTGAGGGCGCGAGATAGTCCACATCTGCCTGCTCGTGCGCATCGGCAGCTGCTTCTTCTCCTTCAACGGCTTCAGCCACCCTCGCCTCAGCCTCAGTGACCTCCGAAGCTGTTGCCTCCATCTCAGTCGGTCCCAGTTCGTCCTCTACAGCTTCCTGTCCAATGTCCCCTGCGGTCTCTTCGGGTATAGGCTCCGGGATTTCCTTATCACTCATGCTGGGCTTGCATCTCCTTGTTTATGTCGGTTTCACCTTCCTGTCGCCGGGCTTGGTTAACATGGGCAACAATCGAATCAACCTGGGCCGGGATCGTCAGGCTGGTCGTATCTACGATTACGGCATCTTCGGCCTTCTTAAGAGGTGAGATCTCTCGGGTAGAATCCTCCTCGTCTCTCTGGCGGAGCTCTTCGATAATCTGCTCCAGGGGGGGATTGAGACCTCGGGCACGGAGCTCATCATAGCGACGTCTGGCCCTCACCTCCAGGTCAGCCACCAGAAAAAATTTGAATCGGGCATCGGGGAAAACACGCGTGCCGATATCGCGTCCTTCGCAGACCACGGGGCGCTCCCTGCCGATTCGCCGCTGCAATCCTACCATTCTCTCACGCACCGAAGCGAGAGCGCTGTAAGCGCTCACCTGCTGGGTGATCTCCGGTGTGCGGATAGCCTCGGATACGTCCCGCCCGTTGAGCAATGTGCGCTGATGGTCCGTTCCGGTGGATTTGAACTGCACGTCAAGCGACGCCAGCAGTTTCGCCATGGCGGCGGATTCCTTTGGTGGCAGCCGATTTTCCAGACAAGCGAAGGTCACCGCGCGGTACATGGCCCCCGTGTCCAGATGCACAAAACCTAGTCTCCGGGCCACCATCCTGGCAGTAGTAGTTTTCCCCGATGCGGCCGGACCATCAATGGCTACCACCATTTGCACGGATTTGACCTCATCAAAAAGCAAGCAAGTTTAATGCTATCGAGCATGAATATCCATCTGTTTCTATGTGGTTTGCATTCCCTCCCGGGCCCCGGTCAGGCGATAGAGACTGTTCACTTCTGTCTGCCGGAGCCGACGGTATTTGCCCGGCCGCAGGTTATCGGCGGAAAGCCCGGCGAAACTGGTACGGTGCAAGTGGAGGAGGGGCAGTCCATAATGCTCGAAGATGCGTTTAACCTCCCGGTTTTTCCCTTCGGTCAGGGTAAGTTGGTATACGGTTCGTTGAGCTTGCCGGGCCACCGGGCGCAACTGGGCCCGGACCTTGACCCCTCCTGCAATGACTATTCCTGAAATTATCTGGTCTATGGCGTGGGCGCTCAACTGGCCCTTCACCTCCACCAGATAGCATTTCTCGATCCCATAGCGGGGATGGGTCAGCCGGTTGGCCAGTTCCCCATCATTGGTAATGAGGAGAGCGCCGGTGGTATCCCGATCCAGCCTCCCAACCGGAAACAGGCGCCTGGGATCACGAATAAGCTCTACCACTGTCAGTCGACCACGAGGATCCGAGACCGAACTGATCACCCCCGCCGGCTTGTGGAGCAGATAAACCACCCGTTCCGCTGCCAGCTCCACCGGTCGACCATTGACCTCAACCAGATCATTCACATCGATTCCGACACCCAGGCTGGTGACCCGTCGGCCATTCACCTGAACCCGGCCGGCCGTAATGAGCTCATCAGCCTTACGGCGGGATGCTACACCTGCCTGGGCGAGGTATCTATTCAGCCGCATGGCCCACGGGTGTCGGAGCTTCTTCCCCGCCCATGATCTCATCGATTTCTTTCAACCTGGGCAGGTCGCCGAGGCGACTGAGGCCGAAAGCCTCGAGAAAAGCAGACGTGGTACTGTAGAGTAATGGCCGGCCCACACATTCATCGCGCCCTTTGATAGCGACCAGCTCCTTCTCCAGCAGCGTCCGCAGTACCGACACGGAGTTGACCCCCCGGATCTGATCAATTTCGGTCCTGGTCACGGGCTGGCGATAGGCCACTATCGCCAGGGTTTCCAGAGCAGCTCGCGTAAGGCTCAGCTTGCCCTCCTTCCGAAGCAGGCGTTGCAGGTAGGGTTGATACTCGGCCCGCGTCACCAGCTGATATCCCCCAGCGACGGCGATGATATCCACCGGGCGCTGCTGATCCTGAAACCGTTCTCTCAGTGTAGCTACTACATCTGGAAGCCTGATGTCGTTGCGCTCAAGGGTCTGGTTAAGCCTGACTTGAGTGAGCGGCTCTGGGGTCGCCGTCAGTAGCGCCTCGATGATTTGAATAATTTCCTGGTCTACTGGATGGGCCATCAATCCACGAGAACTCTCACCAAATAGATATCTTCGAAGGGGGCCGACTGTTCGACAATGATCATGCCGGTCCGCATCATTTCAAGTACAGCCAGGAAGGTGATTACTACTTCCCGGACATTCCGAGCCGTCATCAGAACCTGGCGAAAGGCGATCCGGCCGACGGACGCGAAGGCTTGATGGATAGTCCGGATGGTATCGTCGAGTTTGATCGGTTCGGTCCTCACTTCCAACGGTCCCGGCCGCGGCATCCGGTCCATCACCTCCCGGACAACTCCCATGAGCTGGAACAGGGAGATGTCCTTGAGGTATTCACCAGGGCAGAGGCCGTCACCAGCCCCGTTTCCAGTATGACCGATAGGATAATGAGCGCTACGCAGCTCAGCGAGCCGGCCTAGTTCCCCGGCTGCCTGTTTGAAACGCTGGTATTCCACCAATTGCTGGACCAGCGCCTGGCGCGGATCTTCAATCGGCTCATCGTCAAGGGGCTCCGGCCGGGGAAGGAGCATGCGGGCCTTGATGTGCATCAGGGTGGCGGCCAGGAGGATAAACTCGCCGGCCACCGTCAGATTCAAAGCCTCCATGAGCTCCAGATAGCTGAGGTATTCCGCCGTAATATGGGCAATGGG
>JBGVTM010000155.1 GCA_041862535.1 Candidatus Neomarinimicrobiota bacterium
GGCGACGAGTTTGTAAGCCGATACCCTCAGACCCGCATGGGAGTGGACCAGATCATCAGAGACGCTTTCCGTGCCGCTCAGGATTACCAGCGGGAATGGGAGACCTACAACGCGTCCAAGACGCTCAAGACCACCCGCATTCCACCGCGGCGGGACCTGGAGCTGGATGCCCTGGTGGGAGTCCTCGAGGGTAAACGGTGGGTCCACTGCCACAGTTACCGGCAGGACGAGATCCTTAATCTCATCCGGATTGCCGACGACTTCGGTTTCACGATTGGCACTTTACAGCACGTTCTGGAGGGCTACAAGGTGGCGCCGGAAATTGCCCGTCATGGTGCCAGTGCTTCCTGTTTCTCTGACTGGTGGGCCTACAAGTTCGAGGTTTATGATGCTATCCCCTATAACGCGGCTCTCATGACGCAGGCGGGAGTGATCAGTTCGTTTGGCTCGGACAGCGATGAGCTGGCCCGGCGGCTGAACACCGAGGCGGCTAAGGGGGTGAAATACGGTGGTCTCTCAGAAGAGGAGGTGCTGAAGCTGGTGACGATCAACCCGGCCCGGCAGCTCAAGGTGGATAGCTTTACAGGCTCTCTGGAACCTGGCAAGGATGCGGACTTCGTCATCTGGAGTGGTAATCCTCTGTCCAGTTTCAGCCGGTGCGAGCAGACCTGGATTGATGGCCGGAAATATTTCGATGTGGCGGAGGATCTGGTTATGCGCAACCAGCAGCAGGCGGAGCGGGCCCAATTGATCCAGAAAGCGTTGAAGGCGGCTGCGAAGGGTGGGGAACCCCCGGGCCACAAGCCAGGCAGCTTCGGAGAGCAGATTGAGAGCAGTGGATGCCTTGATGAGGGCATCCAGGGGGTGCGGCCATGAAGACTATTACAATTGTCCTTGTATCGGCGCTGCTATTTTCCGGCAGTTTACTCACAGGTTCGGACCAGGTGCCCGGCGCCCGTCAGGAGCGGCCCATCGCCCTGGTGGGCGGGACCATCCACCCTATGAGTGGTGCTGAAATCCCGAATGGGCAAATCCTGTTTGTTGATGGCCGCATTGTCGAGCTGGGTGTCCGGGTGAATATTCCCCCGGGTGCCGAAGTGGTGGATGTAGCCGGCAAGCACATCTATCCGGGCTTTATTGCCGCGCACTGTATTCTGGGGCTGGTCGAAGTGGGGGCGGTGCGGGCTACCCGGGACCAGTCGGAGGTAGGGGAGGTAAACCCCAACGTCCGGGTGGAGCGGTCCTATAATCCGGACTCGGAGCATATCCCGGTTGCCCGGGCGAACGGCGTTGCCCTGGCCCATGTTGTGCCCGAGGGTGGGCGGCTTTCGGGCACCAGTGCCGTTATGATGTTAGATGGCTGGACGTGGGAGGAGGCCCTGCTTCGAGGGGGCGTCGGTGTCTGGCTGAGCTGGCCGGACATGGTGCCTATTGAACGTCCCTGGATCACGAAGACCCGGGAGGAGCAAGAGCAGGAGATTCAGCGCAATCTGCAGCGGCTGGATGAGGTCTTTGATCAGGCGGAGGCCTACCACCGGTCAAAAGTGGCTGGTGGGGCCGAGCTGAAGGCCGATCTGCGCTGGGAAGGTCTGGAGCCGGTATTGGAGGGGCGGGTGCCGCTCTTTATTCGGGCGAATCACGTGAGCCAGATCACCGCCGCGATCAACTGGACCAGGCGTCGGGGCTACGAGATGGTCCTGGTTGGCGGCCGCGACTGCTGGATGGTCAGCGACCTGCTAAAAGAGCATGATATTCCCGTCATCGTGGGGGACATTCATACGCTGCCCGGCCGGCGGTGGGAGGCCTACGACGCTTCCTTTACCCTGCCGGCGAAGCTGTGGGCGGCGGGGGTGAAGTTCTGCCTGTCACCGACCAACTCCGATTATAATGTGCGCAACCTGCCGTTCGAGGCGGGCACAGCCGTTGCCTTTGGTCTCCCCCGGGAAGAGGCGCTGAAAGCGATTACCCTGTATGCCGCGCGGATTCTGGGCATCGATCATAAGACCGGGTCGCTGGAGCCGGGCAAAGACGCCACCATGCTAGTGACCAGCGGCGATCCCCTGGATTTCCGCAGTGAGGTGGAGCAGCTTTACATCCAGGGGCGCAAGGTGGACTTGGGGAGCCGGCATAAGACCCTCTATGAAAAATATCTTGAGCGCCACCGGCAGCTGGGGATTGCGCCCTGATAACGGAGACGCAAAATCTTTTCTCGTATGAGTAATTGGGGGTCGGGGGTCAAATATCCTAAATTATCTGTTAATGAGGGGATTAGAGGCCACCTGGGAAATGTGTGCACCTGTGTGCATTACCATCGAAAGAGTTGTAAGGGAGATACTCTCATGACACATGCCACCTATGCCGACGTGTTGCGGCCCCGGGCCTGGCGCCTGGGCTGGGTCTATGACCTGACGCTGGTAGCAGGAGGTTCCTTCCTGGTGGCGCTCAGTGCCCAGGCTGCGTTTCGGCTGCCATTCAGTCCGGTGCCCATTACCGGCCAGACGCTGGCGGTGCTTCTGGTAGGGGCTCTGCTGGGCAGTGTGCGGGGGGCTGTCAGTCTGCTGCTGTATCTGGCGGAGGGGATTGCGGGTCTGCCGGTATTTGCTGCGGGCGGGGCAGGGGTGGCCTATTTCCTGGGTCCCACCGGGGGCTATCTGGTGGGCTTTGTGTTTGCAGCCGCCCTGACCGGCCTGCTGGCTGAGCGGGGCTGGGACCGGCGGGTGGGCTCCACCCTGATCGCCATGTTAATCGGGACGGTGGCTATCTATGCTGCGGGACTGGCCTGGCTGGCGGTGTATGTCCGGGCCG
>JBGVTM010000156.1 GCA_041862535.1 Candidatus Neomarinimicrobiota bacterium
GCACCATCATCCTCATAGGTGCCACGATAGAGAACCCGAGCTTCGAAGTCATCGGCCCGTTGCTGTCACGCTGCCGGGTAATCCGCCTGCCCCCCTATAACAACGAACAGCTGGCAACTATGCTGGACCGGGCCCTGAAAGAGGATATCCTCCTGGCCCAGCGAAACATTACCCTGTCCGACCAGGTACGGGCACTGCTCATCGAGTCTGCCGGTGGCGACGCCCGCAAAATGTTCAACGCCCTTGAGATTGCCGCCAACCGTTATGGCGACCAACAGGCTTTCAGCCTGACGAAAAAGGATGTGCAGGAAGCGCTCCAGCAGCGGGGACTCCTCTATGACCGCGCCGGCGACTACCACTACGATACCATCTCGGCCTTTATCAAGTCCGTCCGGGGCAGCGATCCCGATGCAGCCGTCTATTGGCTGGCGGTAATGCTCGAAGGCGGCGAGAAACCGGAGTTCATCGCCCGGCGGCTGGTGATCCTGGCTTCGGAGGATATCGGCAATGCCGACCCCCAGGCCCTGGTGGTCGCCACCAGCGGGATGCAGGCGGTTCATATGGTCGGTCTGCCGGAGGGTGGGCTGGTACTCGCCCAGGTGACTACCTATCTTGCCTCGGCACCCAAGAGCAATGCTAGCTATTTGGCGCTCAGTGGGGCCACCAGGAGGGTCAAGGAAGATGGCGCCCAGACCGTCCCCCTGCACCTGCGTAACCCGGCCACCGGACTCATGGCCGCCATGGACTATGGCAAAGACTATGTCTACCCCCATAGTGAGCCGGGACACTTCACTAAAGCTGACTATTTCCCCGAGACTATGGCGCCTGAAGTGTTCTACCGCCCCACAAACCAGGGTCACGAAAAATTTATCCGCCAACGGCTGGAAAAGCTGTGGTCCGACCGGTACTGACACTCCTCACCCTTAGCCTGTTGTTTGCTCGGCTGGTTGCCGCCCCACCGGCCGATGAGCGCCTCCGATTGCTCTACGCCGACGTCTGGGAGCATATCAATCGCCAGGGACAGGTAGTGGACTCGCTCTCCGGTAAGGTGAAACTCCGCAAGGGTGAGATGGAGCTCTTTGCCGACCGTGCCGTATTTTATCGTAACGCAGAGCGGGCCCACCTGGCCGGCTCGGTAACGATGGTGCGACCCAATGAACGCCTGACCTGCGATTCCCTGGTCTTCTACAGCCGGGAGGATCGGTTCCAGGCCTGGGGTGGGGTCAAATTCGAACAGGAAGACCAGACCGTTACCTCCAGGGAGTTGATCTACTGGACGCAATTGGATTCGGGCATCGCCAAGCGAGAGGTGGTGATGACCCAGGCGGAGCGCCGGCTCTCCACGAACGAATTCCGTTATCAGAAAACGGATGGACAGCGGGGGGCCTCTTTCCATGCTTTGGGTGGCGTGGTAATCGTGGAGGGCGACCGGCGCGTAACCGGCCAACTGATGACCTACAATGATCTCACAGGAGTCCTGGATTTGATCGACGAGGCTGAAGTGACGGAGGGCAACCGAGATCTCCGTGGCACCAGGATGCGGTTGATATATGAAGAGGATGAGCTCCGGACGGGACTGGTGCAGGAAGGGGCCGAAGCCACCAACCTGATACACGCCCTGTTGTCGCCCACCCGCCGTGACTGGCAGGCCTTCACTGATCTTTTCACCAGCCGCACAATGGAAGCCAGTTTCGTCGATGGTCGCTTGGCCACCGTGCAGCAACAGGGTATGGTCTCGTCAATTTACCATGTGGTTGAGGATTCAGTCCTGCAGGGAGTGAACCACGCTACCGGCGATACACTTACCATGGACTTCGATGAAGACGGTAAACTGGTTCGCATCCAGGTGCAGGGTGGTGCCCGGGGACGCTTTGAACCGGAGCGGGGCAATACTGAAGTGGACACGATGGTTATCTATCGGGCGGAATATATCGACTACCATATCCCTGAAGAGGTGACTTATCTGGAGCGCGGCGCCCGGGTCGACTACCGGGAAAACGGACTGGCCGCCGGCTATATCCTGGTGACTTGGCAGAACAATCTCTTACGCGCCGAAGGGGCCTTCGACCAGCAGCCTACCCTCTACCAGCTGGGCCACGATCCCATGTATGGGCAGCTGATGGAATTCAACCTGGTGTCCGAAATGGGTCGCGTCGTAAAGGGGAAGACACAGCTGGAGAATGGCCACTACCTCGGGGAATTATTGTACCGTCACCCCGGGAATGTCTACTACGTTCGGCGTAGTCTCTACACCACCTGCGACCATGACACCCCCCACTTCTACTTTGCCGCCCAACGAATGAAAATGCTCCAGGGCGACAAAGTGATTGCCAAGCCCGTCATCCTCTATCTCATGGATGTGCCGCTTCTGGGGCTCCCTTTTATCGTTTTTCCCAATGAGTCGGGTGGACGCCGCACCGGTTGGATCATGCCCAGCTATGGACAGAGCAGGACCCACGGTCGTTACCTCGAAGGATTGGGCTATTTCGCGGTGATCAACGACTATACTGATGCCACCGCCTGGCTGGACCTATTTGACGAACGGGGAATCCAGGCCCGGGGGCGGTTCCGATATAGCAAACGCTATAAATACGGCGGGTGGCTGAATGCAACCCTCTTTCGAATCGTAGATGAACGGAACATTTCCAACCTCTTTACCAAGAGCAAAGCCGCCAACCAGTGGAGCGGTTCCTGGAGCCATAACCAGACCATTGATCCCACCCAGCAATTTAACGTGAATGCCATGTTCACCTCCGATCCGGGCATGTTCCGGGATCTCGGTCTGGATCGTCAGACGCGCTTGAGACAGCAAATTGTTTCTAATGCCAGCTATAGTAAACGCTGGCTGGGATCACCTGACCGCCTCTCCCTGGCCCTGCAAGAGAAATATGATCTGCAGGCCGCTAGAATCCCCCCGGACTCCCTGGGCCAGACCAAACTGGAAAAGACCCGTACGCTGCCCAGAATCAGCTTCGGTCACAGCCGGGAAGCCCTGTTCAAACCGGCCAAAGGCCAACTTCCCAGGTGGTATCATAATATCTACTGGTCTGTTCAAAGCAATCTGAACAACATCCAGACCGTCTTTTTGCAGGCCGATTCCAGCGTTATGAAGGACACCCTCGAGTGGTCGGCAACACGGATATACGACAACCGTGCCTCTGTCAGGAATAGTATCAGCCTGCAGGCTCAGCAGAACCTTTTCCGATATATCACCTTGAACCTCAACCTGGGTATCGCTCAGGACGGGACGCCCACCTATCGTAGGGCCCGGCTTGACTCTACGGGGGAGTATTTCTTGCGGGATGCAAGGGGATCGGTCGTCTATGATGAGATTAGGGAATTCACCGCTCGGCACACCGGCCAGCTCTCCCTTTCTGCACAAACAGCCCTTTACGGCCTGCTTCCCCTTCGGATCGGCTCCTTGGAAGCGGTTCGCCACGTGATCAAGCCGCGCATATCCTATTCGTACACCCCTGATTTCTCGAAAGAGCTGCTCGGATTCGATTTGGGCTACTTTCAAGAAAGTAAGTCGGGCGAACTGTTTGACAAGTTTTCCGGCTCACCTATTGGCGGCACACCCAGCCGAGAGTACCAGTCAATGAGCATCTCCGTGTCCAACCTGTTCCAGGCTAAACACGAGGTGGAAGGCGAGGAAATCAAGACCAACCTCCTCACATGGGATATAAGTACCGGCTACAACTTCACTGCTGATAGCCTCAGGCTCAATCCGATCCGATCCAGTTTCCGGTCGCCATTCCTCCAGAAATTGAACCTGGATATTTCCATGGAGCATGACTTCTACGAGTGGGACGAAACTGTCCGGCGCCGGGTGAACCGGATTAGGGTAATCCCCCGGCTCTCCCAGATGAACGCCAGTACCCGCCTGCGACTGTCGGGCAAACGGTTTATCCCACTCCCGGAGGAGGAAGTGGAGGAAGAGGTACCAGCCGATACGCTCCAGCCAGAGCTGGAAGAGCTTGAAGAGCAGGGTTCATTGCGTCGCCGGGTGGTCAAGCCTGATATCGCGCCAGGTAACCTCTGGGAAGCTACCCTGGGCCTGCGCTACAGCCTGACCCCCTCCCTGGATCCTAAGCGACGCGAGACCTTCTGGCTGAATGGGGATCTTAAACTGAGCATTGGTCCCGGTTGGAAGGTGCGCTACGGCGCCCGCTTTGACATGACAACTCAAGAGCTGGTCAGTCATGACATTCAATTGTACCACCAGCTCCATTGCTGGGAATTCTCTTTCAGCTGGACCCCATCCGGTTATGGGCGGGGCTTCATGCTGCGCATCAACGTAATGGACGCCGACCTGCGCGATATCAAGTATGAGAACCGTGGCGGCCGGCAGAGCGGCCTGTATTCCCAATTTTTCTAATAAGCTTGACCTCCTTCCTTAGGTTTTCGAAAACTCTTGTAATCGCTGCATAATGGGTTAAAATTGGCGCGCTCAGATGAGTAGTATTTCCGCCCTCCTTTCCGAGCAGTTCATCGTCCTGCCTATGCACGCCATTGACCGAAGCTCGGCGATCCAGGAACTCCTGCTCGTACTGGAACAACACCATGTTATAGACTCCACCGAGGAGTGCCTGGAGAACATTCTCAAGCGGGAACGACGGATGAGTACCGGTGTCGGCAAAGGCGTGGCCCTGCCCCATGGGCTCAGCGACAGCGTGAAAGATGTGGCGATGGTGATGGGGATTTCCCCTGAAGGGGTAGACTTCAATGCCGTTGATGGTGTCCTGTGTCACATCTTTGTCCTCTTCATTAGCCCGGTTAAACAACCGGATAAGCATTTAAAGCTGCTTACCCGCATTGCCAAGCTGCTGAGTGACGGTGAATTGCGCAGTGCTCTGCTGGAGACCCGCACCCCCAAAGAAGTTTTGCAAATCCTCCGTAAATGGGAAACCGGGGAAGAGGATGTTCCCATCTGAAATGGTTGATGCCAACCGTAGCAGTCCTGCCCTTCACTTTCCACCTACATCCACAAGGTTGGACACCCGGCGCTCGAACCACCGCTGTAGTCCGCCGATGAGGCCAGGGTGAGCGAACAGATAAAGCGTATCAGGGGGGTCCAGGATATTCTTCCCGGGGAGACCCATCTCTGGCGCTTTGTGGAATGGATCGTTCACGCTGTAATGGCCACGTATGGCTATCAGGAGATCCGCACACCCGCCTTCGAGCTCACTGAACTGTTCGTCCGGGGAGTGGGTCTGGAGACCGATATTGTCAACAAGGAGATGTACACCTTTGCTGATAAGGGAGGCAAGAGCCTCACCCTTAAGCCGGAGCTTACGGCACCGGTGATTAGAGCATACCTCCAGAGCCACCTCGACCGCGAGGCACCCCTCACTCGCCTCTACTATCTGGATGACCTCTACCGCCAGGAACGGCCTCAGAAAGGACGCCTGCGCCAGTTTAACCAGTTTGGCGTGGAGGCCATTGGCTCACCCTACCCGGAGCAGGATGTGGAAGTCATCGCCCTGGCCTATGATCTATGCAGCCTATTCGAACCTGAAGGTCTCACCCTCCGCTTGAATACCATTGGGAGCCCTGAGATGCGGGGCGATTATCTGCAGCTCCTCCGGGAAATTTTCCAGCCCTACGCGGCTGACCTGGATAATCTGGACCAACAGCGCCTCAAGGCCAACCCGCTGCGCCTTTTTGACAGCAAAAGTCCCGAAACCCAGGCTATCCTGGAACAGCACGCCCCGCCCATTTCTGACTACATCTCCGGCGATGATCAGGTGCACTACCAGGAAGTGCAGGAGGGACTGAGGGCGCTGGGGATTCCTTTCGAGCATGACCCCCGGCTGGTGCGGGGCCTGGACTATTATACCCGCACCGCTTTTGAGATCATATCCCCGCAGTTGGGCGCGCAGGATGCCCTTTGCGGCGGTGGGCGCTATGATAGGCTCGTGAAGCAGCTCGGTGGCCCGGATATCCCTGCGGTGGGCTTCGCCGCTGGCTTTGAACGGCTGCTCCTCGTGGCGGGTGATCGTCTCCGAGAAAAGCTCACTCCCCGGCAGCTGGACGTCTATCTGGTGGTCCTGGCTGACGAAGCGCGCATGCCAGCCATCACCTGCGCCCAGGAGCTGCGGGCGGCTGGTTATATCGCCGTGCTGGAAACCCTCCGTCGTAGTGCCAAGGCCCAGCTGCGGGCGGCCAATCGCTCCGGTGCCCGCACGGCAGTAATCCTCGGCGAGGAGGAGGTCAAAAAGGGCACCTGCACCGTCAAGCGCCTGGACACCGGCGAACAGCAGGAGGTGGCCGCGGATAAGCTGGCAGAGCATTTGGATAGAGTGTTACATAACGGGCCGATAAAAGCGTAAGGTTCTAAGGTTTAGCCTTCCTTCTGTGTAAAAGGTTAGGGGTGATCGTACATTAACGACTCCGACTTATCTGTTAGTGGTGTCCTGTGACTATAGGCGATATCGTTGACGCCATAAGAAACCATCGTGTCCGGATATCGGACCACGCTGATGAAGAAGCCCAGGCTGACCGTCTCGGTTTCGATGAGATCTTTTACAGCATCTTCCGGGGGGAGATTATTGAAGAGTATCCCGAGGACAGTCCTTACCCCAGCTGTCTTATATATGGTGATATATTTATTGGTGAACCTGTGCATAGTGTATGGGCGTATAATGATGAAAATCAGT